>CAIRND010000524.1 GCA_903879825.1 uncultured Geobacteraceae bacterium | reverse complement strand
GCGGCGCCATTCGGAACCGTGCAAGCCGCCAAGGTGCATTACAACTACTACGGCAACAGCACATATAATTGTAATTATGCACAGCCAAAACCAGAGAAATATTTTGATGAAAAGCGTATTACGCATGGGCTACCTTTTTAACCTGATCATTGATTTGGCTCCCGGATTAGTGATGTCAAGCCAGTAACCATGATGAAGGTCACCTGATACAATCATGAGGGATCAGAATACGCGTACTTTTTGTAATAGATATGAGCAAACTTAAAGCATACGAATAAGAAAATAACAGCTGAAATTATATTTTCTCTACATATGCCATAACCATAACCTCCAATTGCCAAGCATGTAAAAAGGATTCCAAAAGTAAAAACAACCCATGGTGTATCCCAGTGTATCTTTTTCATGTTGAGGTAACTACGGCTCATAATCGTAGACTTTCGTACATCTGACTATTTTCCCATTTCTGATGGTGGCGCCGTCAGGACATACCCGACTGCCCGAATTGCTCTGATACGATCATCCCCATTTAGGTCAGGCCCAAGTTTTTTTCGCAAGTTACTTACATGAACATCAATACTTCTGTCAAAGGCGTTCAGATTACGGCCCAACACAATATTTGACAATTCATCTCGGGATACAACTTCATCCACTCGTTTGACAAGAACCTCAAGGATACCGAATTCTCCAGGAGTCAGTTCCAGGGGAACGCCACCGCATGATGCGGTTCTCTTTCTTTGATCAATAACAATGTCTCCTACAGAAAGATGCTCTGAGGGAGTCTTAGCTCCCGTATGAGACAGTGGTCTAACTCGCCGTAAGACGGCACGGATTCTTGCTATAAGTTCCCTTGGATTAAAAGGTTTGGGTAGGTAATCATCGGCTCCCATCTCCAACCCGACGATTCTATCAATATCGTCGCCTCGTGCTGTAAGCATCAGAACAGGTGTTGCTGATTGCTCTCTGATCAGGCGAAGCACGTCAAAGCCATTGACCTCCGGCAACATAACATCAAGCAAAATAATGTCATAAGTTCCGGCTAAAGCAATCTCCACGCCTTTATCCCCTCGGTGCACAGCGTCAAGTTCGAAACCTTCAGGGATAAGGCGCTCAGCTATCAATTCGCAAAAATCCACATCATCATCGATTATCAAGATCCGGATCATACTCACCTCACAGGAATACCCAATGACATAATACAATATTAAACAATCCGTGAATGTAAGGATTTGTAAAGACGTCTTTACAAATCCTTACTGTATCCTTTCACAACCTTACACCTATATATCCGCCAATAGTGATAGCGTTAAACAAAAGAAATCCTTGTAGAGAACAGGAAGATATCACCAAAAAGGAGGATGCAATATGGCCAATATCAGTGAGCGGTATATTAACAACGGAGGAACGTAGTTAACCATGAATTATTTCGCAAACAATAACTTAAAATGGAGATCCCTATGCTTCGTAGATTCGTTGTTTTTACTCTGATCTTTACCTGCTGTACTGTGTATGTCAAATCGTCTTATTCAGCCTCAAAAGCTTTAGCGCCTGTTGCCGGTGGAAGTTGCGTAGAATGCCACACCTCGCTCTCCGCTCTCAATGCCTCAAAGTCATCCACCACAACCGATGCCTCGAAGATGGTCGTCAGCGCGAAGTTCCTCAGATCAGCTCATACCGCCAAAGGTTGCCCGTCCTGTCACGGTGGTAATCCATTGAGCAAAACCAGGGCTGGTGCGCACAAAAAACTCGTTTCGGATCCGGTTGCCGCTGATGGTGGTGTTACTGCGTGCGGCCAGTGCCACAGCGATATCGTTAAACGTCACAAGGGGTCACTGCACTACACTACCCAGGGCCTCAAAAATGCTTGGTTCGGTCGCCTGAGCAAGGATAAGGAAACCTGCAAGATGGCTGCGAAAGGCTGGCGCGGGAAAGCCTGTGTTGATTGTCATGCATCCTGCGGTACGTGTCATGTGACAAAACCAAGAGATCCCTGGGTTACCAGTGGTCCGAAAGGGTTGTTGTCCGGCCATGAATTCCAGCGGTTTGAGAAGAGAGCCGACACTGAAAATACTTGCTATGTCTGTCACGCAGGTAGTATCACAGATCCTGATGCAGGCTTCCAGAAGCATGACGTACACTTCAAAGCCGGCATGGGTTGTATGTCGTGTCACAACGAGAAGGAAATGCACGGTGATGGAAAATCGTATCCGTCTATGATTGACACCGGCATTGTGACTACTGAGTGCAAAAAGTGTCACGAGGATCTTAAAGGTAGTTGGCACTCAAAAACTCACGTAGACCGTGTAACGTGCCAGTCCTGTCACTCAATGCCATACCGTTCCTGTACGGAATGTCACGGTTGGCAGCGGATTATTGATAAGACTTCGCCACCGTTCAAAATGGTCTATGGAATCTGGATCGGTAAGTACACTGATAAGCTCACTTTGCTTGTGAAGGGTGCAAGCAGTACAAGGATGCTCGAAGATGAAGGCCTCCCTGCGATTAAGTCGCTCGACAAAATCACGGTACCAAAGCAGTCTTCCTGGTACGCTGGCGCACCGCACAACGTCGTCAAGCCCAAGCTTGAGCAAGCTCTGTGCGACCGTTGTCATGGCCCTGGAACAGCACTGCTTAAAGAGAGCGACCTGCAGTTCCCTGAAGCCGAGCGGAGGCTGATTATAGCTCCACTCAAACCAGTGGTCGTACCTACTCGCTAGTTTTTGTTGAACGTGGCTTCAAAATATCCAGATCTGCGGCGACCTTTTAGGCGCCGCAGAGTCTGAGCCCATTTGAGGGAATAGCAAAAATAATTTTCAAATCACGTTAGATGAAACAGGTTTAGCAATCTAAAACGCCAATAACCATAAAAAGGAGAACAACATGGATAAGAGTCAAATCAGCGGAGTCGTAAGAAAAACTTTCATTTATTTCATTGCAGTATCAATTTATGTAGGATCCTTGTGTTCCAATGCGTTGGCAACTGAAGGCGGTGGCGGTACGTATCCGAATGGCGCTGAAGGCTTCCTGGCGGCAGCTCTTCCGCCACCAGGTCTTTACTATATCAACTATCTGGCCCATTACACTTCAGACCGTTTGAACGATAAGAATGGTGACAGAGTCCCAATTGATTTCCACGCAAGAGTCACTGCAAACGCCTCACGTATTTTGTACATGTCTGACAAAGAATTTCTTGGTGGCCAATTTGGCGCTTACGGAATCCTTACTTTGATGAATGCCAGCGCTGATACAAGTATGGGGGCTAAAACCAAGAGCGGCCTTGGTGATATTACTGTCGGGCCCGTACTTGCTTGGCATTTTAACAAAAATTTCCACGCAGCTGCAGCTCTTGATATCACAGCACCAGTGGGTGAGTACAATAAGAAGGACATAATAAACTTGGGAAGAAACTACTGGACCTTTGAGCCAATCGCTGCCGTAACCTATCTGAGCGATAACGGCATAGAGCTGACGACTAAATTTATGTACGACTTTAACACTAAAAACAACGCTACCGACTATACCTCTGGTCAGGAGTTCCATATTGATTATGCAACCGGTTATCAGATTGGTTCTTGGAAAATTGGTGCTGAAGGGTATTTCTACAAGCAGGTGTCTAATGACCATGGCGCAGGTGCTGCCGCAAATGATGGGAACAAAGGGCAGGTTTTCGCTGTTGGCCCAGCAATTAAGTATGACTTCAAAACCGGCGGTTTTCTTGAGTTGAAGTATGCAAAAGAAATGCTGGTTGAAAACAAGGCAGAAGGCGATAAGTTATTGTGTAAAATCGTAATACCTTTCTAATAAACTGCAATCGAGTTGCTTTCTGTGCTCGTTAATAAAAAAGTTGCGTTTTATACCGCCTGCATCGACATATTTCAAAGTATGAGAAGTATGTCGAAGCAGGCTTTAGCAGATAAAGATCTATAGTCTGTATTTATTACTCTCTTTGGATAAAAAGCGAATAACCGACTTAAATGGAATCAATAAATCGTACAAAATACATGTGTGCTCCGGCGAAAACTTTTTTTAGTATTGTATTGTTGGTGTTGCTGACCGGATGCCGTTTTTTTGCTTCAGAGGATAATGATACATTGCCGGATGCCACTTCATTGTTGTCAGAACAACCACGCATATCAGCTAAAGCACCAATCAACTTGATGCCAAATGTGGCCAAGACTGATTTGAACGCAACGGGACAGAAGCTTGAATCAGCTGGATTCATTGTTATGGTAAAGCGGGACAAACTGGTTATTGAGAAGTCGGGGAAAGTGGTGAATGTTCTTCCTGAGCTTAATCAGTCTTTTCAGCCGGGGAAATGGAACCACATAATTTCTGCACAGGAACCAGCGGCAGGAACACCTCTGAATCGAGGAACAGTTATTTTGCTAACAGCAGGCATTCACCACGGTGCTGGTCCTTTTCGCCCTTGGATGGATGCCCACAGTAAAGCGGTGAATTACATTGGTGAGGCTCGTTGCCAGGAGTGCCACACGAAAAACTACTGCTCTGATTGTCATAGTAAGTTGTAAGTGTCAATCGGCTTCGAACTTTGACCCATATCGGCGTCAGAGTTGACCCGTCTGTTGAGTGAATATCAGTAAGTTACAAAAGCTAAGGTGGGTCAACAGAGACGCCGATATGGGGCAAACCAGGAATCTAGTTAACATCATTGGCAGGAGCGAGCAAGTTTGTGACAAAAAATTGAAACTGAGTACTCCTTGCGAAGTACTCAGTTTCAATAAAAGTTGGCGTCCCCTGGCAGACGCACTTCGAACTTTTTCTTTCTAATCAACCCGAAGTTTTTGTTACCCGACAATAACCACTTGAGCTATCCCAAAGGCTTCCACCTGATCTTTGCAATGTTCGCAAACGGTATCATGTCCTATTAGATACAGGGTGCCACCGGCAGCATTGCTGCCAGCGTCTTTAATAGCAGCCTCCTCAGCATGGCATGTCTGCCCGCAGAGTGTGCGGCATAATTCCCACCCTTCGCCACGACCAAACCCGGCCTCTGCTCGAGGGCAAGATGTTTGTGGTCGGCTAACTCCGTTGTTTCCCGCATACACGGTCCCGTCTAAAGCTATCAGTATGGCAATTACCTGCCGTCCTCGGCATGGCGGTGGTAATACTACCTGTGGCACCTAGCACCTCTATTAAATCTAAAATATATCCATTGACTTCCACTTCAATCATATTATGATAATCAATATCAAAAAATGATTATATTGTGCCGGGGGTTTTATGGCGCCGAAATGTTACATAATTTGTGAAGCCCGTCATGAATGTCTGCGTATGGCGGCTGATAAAATCCGGCCAAAAAAAGACATACATGCTGTTTATATTCGTGCCAAACCCAAAACTGTGGGTGATATCCTGCTATCTCTCGTTGATAATGACTCGTCCTTAGAAGAAGGCGATGACATATATATTGTTGTCCCGCTTATCGATCCGCCTCAGAAAAAAAATGTCATTGCCGCTCTGACAAAATTCACCAAAAAGAACATCAATTATTTCTGGTATCACGCACCTGAGTGGTTTGATAAAGGCCAGACGGCAAATTGTGCCGTAACAGAAGCCAAAAATATTTCACCTGTTCCTGATACAGTTTCTGCTGAAGCAGCATCTAATACTCACTACACTAAGGAACCAATTAAATCAGTAAGGAGCAATATTACTTCCTACATCGACTATCGTCTGATGTACTTTTTTATGGGAGCGGACACGGCGGAAAATACCCTCAAAGCTATCATCACTGCTTTGGCAAAATGCGATGAAGACAAGTTCTATTTCCCGTCAGAAGAAGACGAAAAAATGCCCGAACTGGTAAAGCAATTTATCGAGATACAACCTTCTATGGCTGGCAGAACTGATACCTTTGAGGCGTACAAGAAGCGAATAGTTGCCCTTGCCAGGCTTGATAAAGATGTGATGATTATTGGAGAAACCGGAACTGGAAAGGAGGCTACCGCTTATTACCTTCATGAGTTCAGTTTGCGGCGAGGCAAAAAGTTTATCCCGGTCAACTGCGCCTGCTATACCGATGATCTGCTTATGTCAGAACTGTTCGGCCATGTAAAAGGCTCTTTCAGTGGGGCAACTAGCGCTAAAATTGGACTTGTGGAAGAGGCCAAGGGCGGCACCATGTTCCTAGATGAAATCCCTGATGCTTCACCGCGTGTTCAAGCGATGCTTTTGCGTTTTCTGCAGAGCGGAGAATACTCAGCCGTAGGCAGCAATAAATCTGAAAAGGTCGATGTAAAAATTATAGCAGGAGCACAGCCAGGGTTATTACATAAACTGCGCAATGATTTACAATACCGGCTCGAAGAAAAAATCCATACATACTCACTTAAGAAACTTAACAGCGTCAACACCGGCGGCGGGTATCCTGATATCATATCAATGGCCCGTAATCTTGCGGCCAATAGCATAGGCTCACCGAAAATGAGTGATGAAATCATCTTTGGATTCAACTTCGATCTGTCACGGGTCACCCATGAGGACGTGGTTAAATTTTGGAAAGAAATAGCCAAGTCTGAGAATGTTGAACTGCTGACCAGCTATGATTGGCCAGGGAATGTCCGGGAGCTCCAGACTTTTATATCTCGACATCTTTGCGAGAATAAAACTTTTAAAGATGCCATGAGCGAGCTCAAAAACGAATCAACCCACAGCTTAAGTGTAGATAGAGATTCTTCCTTTGTTTCGTTCAGTCCAATAACCTCACTTGATAGTCTTATTCCTTACTATGAGCCAGAGAATATGTATCTGGAGCTTATTAAAGAAAGCCGTAAGGATGGATGTCTTAAAAACTATAAGCCATCAGAAATACAAGAAAAGCTAAAGTATTCATCCATAAATACCTATAAAAAATACATCGAAGAAGATGAAACCAAGAAGGTTAAGCGCACTAAATCTGCTAAAACGGAGGAATTGGACTCGAAAGAGATCGCCGAATTAAAGTAAGAATTTAAACAGAATTCAGATCCTTCTTTGTCATGCTGTTTTTTCTCGCAGTGCCTTCAACGCAGCGATCAGGTTGTCGGCACCGATGGTCATTGGTTCAGGGACACTGGCGTAATAATCTATAAAATCAATGAGAGGAATCCCCTCACTATATGCAAGTTACTTCGCAGACATAAAAAAGTTACCATCTCTGTCGTACAGAAACTTTGCCGTATCGTTATGAAAAATATATCCTGCCATAGCCGTCTCCTCCCATTATTTGGTTTGTGCATCGTCGTTAAAATCTCCCACTCAACTCGGTACATCGCCTATTGTCCCACTAAAAAGTTTATCGCGCTCTATAGCCTCCTTTTGCTTTGTAGTGGTTCACACTAAAGCCAGAAGCGTGCCAAAGCTGTAAGTATAAACAAATCAGTGTGCTAATGATTGTTGTTATTGAGGCTACAATTAAATGCATTATTCCGGTCATAGTATGATTATTAAAATCATAACATGACTGCAACAAACCGAGAGGACATGTATGTTGATTTATAACTGTCTGAAGTTACACGAACTAATTAGTTGGCACTACTTCTGCTACGAGACACGATCAGGAGGTGGGCATAATGAAAAAACATACGAGAGCAGCGAGTCCAGCAAGGAGTTGCAAAAGTAACACACCACTATTAATTTTCTTGGATACCGAGTTCACCGACCTTAACAGCCTGTACCTGCCTGAACTGATAAGCATCGGACTTGTCGCCGAAGATGGGCAAACGTTTTACGCTGAACTCATCGAAAAAACGAATACATACGAATGCAGCGATTTTACGATTGCACATGTGCTGCCATTGCTGAAAGGTGGCAAATTTCTAAAGCCGAAACAAGCTGTTCGGAAACAAATAATTTCCTGGATAGATTCATTTCCCCGTCAGATTAGGATTGTTGCCGAATCAGAGGATTATGACTGGGCATTGCTGGCTGAACTGTTATCCAATACTCGCCCAAACAATCTGCATGAAAGTATGCTCCATTTCTCACCATCATATTTCAGTGAGTGTGATAAAGAGCTTGGAATTGAAATACTGCGGGCCCAGGAGAAGTCCTTAGGCGGACTTCCGTGTCATCACGCACTGCGAGACGCATTGAAGCTAAAGGCGGCTTGGGAAGTGGTAGAGAAAAGCAACCATCCGGATTTCTATAAGCTGGAACTATGACGATGATATATGGAACTGGCTATCTTCACTCCATGGAGATCCAATATGATATTTACTCAAGAGCATCTGGAAAAATAGTATCGCTGGCCAAAGGTTACGGTGCAATACGTCTTATCCTATTCGGAAGTTTCCTAGAGGATCCTGATACTGCCGAAGATTTTGATCTGGCCTGCAATGGAGTTAGTGAAAATATCTTTAGACTTGCATGCAGTATTGAAAATGTGATCAAAATACCTGTTGACTTGGTTGAACTTACACCATCCACACGTTTTACTCGTACAATAGAACGGAGAGGAAAATGCCTGTATGATGAGGCTGAAAAAAAACGAGTCTTGCTCAGCGAATTGTTTGATGATAACCGGCGGAGAAAAAGCACTTTAGCAGACTTGCAAGAGGAAATTAGCATAATGCTTGAATTGATGGGAAATACAGTTCAGCAAGCACTTTTTGAAGTCAATCAGATGAATCAGATTGATGAAAAAGTACAAAACGAAATACCGCTTCAGGCACATTGAACTTTGAGGAACGAACTATTCTGGCATCTTCCTCTTATTTATTGATCCAGTTCTACAGAAGCATCGAAAATATCTTGAAACGTTACTGCCTCGGTAAACATAATAACATTTGGTCGTAACGGGAGAAATTGTGTTTAAAATATTCGATAAGCTGTTCGGAATGTTTTCCAATGATCTGGCCATCGATCTTGGTACTGCCAATACGTTGGTCTATCTGAAGGGGAAAGGTATTGTGGTACGTGAGCCGTCTGTTGTTGCGGTGCAGAAGATGCCCAATGGCCAGCAAAAAGTGCTGAAGGTCGGTATGGAGGCCAAGCAGATGCTGGGACGTACGCCCGGTTCCATAACCGCGATACGCCCAATGAAAGATGGAGTTATCGCCGATTTTGATATCACCAGAGAGATGCTGCGCTATTTCATTCACAAAGTTCACAATCGGAAAACACTGGTGCGACCGCGTATTGTGATATGCGTCCCGTCCGGTATTACTCAGGTGGAGAAACGCGCCGTGAAAGAGTCGGCAGAATCGGCCGGTGCCCGTGAAGTGTATCTGATTGAGGAACCTATGGCGGCGGCGATTGGTGCCGGTCTGCCGATCACCGAAGCCTCCGGCAATATGATCGTAGATATCGGTGGCGGCACGACCGAGGTGGCGGTTATCTCACTGGCCGGCATCGTTTATGCCCATTCTACCCGCATGGGTGGTGACAAAATGGACGAAGCGATTATCCAATATATCCGCAAGACCTATAATTTGCAGATTGGGGAGCGTACGGCTGAAGCAATAAAGATTGATATTGGTGAAGCGTGCCCAAGTCCTGAAGTCCACATGAAGTTGGTCAAGGGGCGAGATCTGGTCTCTGGTAACCCGAAAACCATTGAAGTAAGTTCTGCTGAAATCGGTGAAGCGCTTAAAGAGCAGGTCAACGCCATACTTGATACGGTGCTTAAATGCCTGGAAAAAACGCCGCCGGAACTTGCCGCTGATATTGTGGACAGGGGAATTTTTCTGGCAGGTGGCGGAGCATTGTTGCGGAATCTCAGCATATTGCTGAGCGAGAAAACCGGGGTACCGGTTATGATCGCCGAAAATCCGCTGGACTGCGTTGCGCTTGGTTCCGGCAAAGTACTGGATGAGCTGGATCTGTTGCGGAGGGTTTCGATAGCTTCGTAGATGAAATCATTCATTCCAACTTTATACAGCCGCAACGCTCTTATGCTTTTTCATAGCCAGAACTCAGGGCATGAACAGAACAAAGAGTCTTATACCAATAATCAACAACCTCCACTACTTGAAAGCCGTTAAATACATCCCGACGATATGTTTCTTTGCGACATAGCCATCCTGGCTGACCACATTGTTCGCATGTCTTCTCTGCTTCACCTATGGCATTGTTGACAAGTTTCAACACGTCATCGGCTTGAATATCACAGCGGACCCGTAAACCACCAAATTTGTCCTTGATCAAAATAGTGTGTACTTCCAAATTGTCCCGCACGACAACTTTCTCGATACACTCCAGCATCTCCCACACGAGCGGACGCCAACCGGATCCAATTTCCACAACCCCTGGTAAACGGCCAAGTGTCGCCGAGAATCGGTCTGCGAAACGTTTATGCACCGCTTCATAACTATCGCAGTGCAACAGAAAATATCTGGTCAGATTAACGGGGTCCATTAAGTAACTCCTTGGTCAACCACCTGACCACATCAAGATGACCATTTTGCGCTGCAGCTCTGATGGGGCCGTTATTTCTAACCGTTACATCGACCTGCTGGCCTGACTCTTTGACCAGCCACATGACTACGTCCAGATGACCATTTTGCGCTGCAGCTCCAACAGCGAAGTTGTCATCAACCGTTACATCAACCTGCTGACCTGACTCCTTGACCAGCCACTTGACAACATCCAGGTGCCCGTTTTGCGCTGCGACTCCAACGGCCCAGTTATTTCTCGCCGTTACATCGACGTGCTGGCCTGACTCATTTACCAGCCACTTGATCATATCCAATTGACCAAATTTTGCCGCCCAACGAACGGCACTGTTGTTATCAACCGTCAAATCAACCTGATGACCTGATTCGATAACCAGCCACTTGACCACAGGTATATGGCCATTTTCTACTGCTAATGTGTGTGGATAAGCGTCGTAGCCATCTTCATCACCAGTCTTCACATAAATGGGCGTCATAAGATCGCCGAGAGTACCTGCCTCCTGCTGTTCAATCAGCCATTCCATGTTTCCTGTTTTGCATGCTTCATAAATATCCATTCGGCGCCCCCCTCCAAGCTATATCAATGAAACAACAAGCAGACTATTACAGATTTTCCCACGTTTATGCCTGTTCCCAATATTTACGCGTCAGGACGTCGCAGCAGACAATCCGACCCCAGACTTCTGATCCAAATGACTGTTTGCAGACACCGGCATCCAATCCTATGCGATGCTCCTTGAAAACCGGCGCTTCAGGTTCAGGGGTATGGCCATGCACCACTATCGCTCCAAACCAATCCCACCTCAGGCCAAGGAATGGTTTGCGAGTCCAGAGCATGTCACTCTTGTCCTGTCTCTTGTTATTCCATGCTGCTTCGGGGCAAAGACCGGCGTGAACAAATATAAATTTCTGGCGTTTTGAATAAGTCGGTGCCTTAACTGTCTTAGTTACAGGGTGGCTGAATTTGCATGAAGCCAGGAAGTCCTCATGTTGCTTCGGTATGTCACATATATATCCACCATACTTATCAAGAGTATCTTGCCCACCATTGGCAATAAAACGCTCAAAGTCATCATCCAGATCTGCTTCACGAGTAAAACTGACAGACAGATTGCGTAACCGTTTACGCTCGTTCGCACAATACGGTCCGTTGTACAGCCGATCCTCAACCATGGCATCAAGCAGCATCTGCTCATGGTTACCGCGCAGAAATACCGTTTTGGGGAAGCGTTTTTGAAAATCGATCAGATACTCGATCACTCCTTTGCTATCCGGTCCGCGGTCGATGTAATCTCCCAGGAAAATTACGCGATCTTTGGTTGTCGGTTCAACCTGGGCCATCAGGCGTTGAAGTTTATCGAGGTGGCCATGAATATCGCCGATGGCCAGGAGGCGTTTTGATTGTGTCTGTTTTGTGCGTGGCATAATTATCTCCATGTCATCACGGCCATTCCTCACGGAAGCATACTGAGTTAGAACAGCGCCAGAGTGCGCAACAGCTGGTATTGTGCCGGGTGTGCGGCAAAATAGAGCTCTTTTGGGGGTGTAGGGCCGGATACAAACTGGGCGAACAGGTGACCTGACTCCTGATGCCAGTACACCATCCATAAAGCGTCCTTATCCTGCGGCACAAGACCCTTCATACGTGATGCCATTACTGGTGTGGCGGCAAAATATTTTTCCTTCGGGTATTTGCCGTACCAGTTCCTTCTCGTATTTGGAAATTGATTAGTAGCGGTAGTAGTACCATGTTTTTTGAGTGAGGCAAAATACCACTTCATATAGTTGACGACCATGGTCTTGAATTTGACGCCCGGTTTTATCATCACGAGCATTTCCGAGTCTGGGCTGTCGAGGTTTTTGTATAAACCTGCCGTGTTGGCGTAGTCGAGACAACTGTCGATCTCTTCGAATGATGGTGACATAGCAAACTCCTTGGGCATTGGCTTGTTCTGTTTACATATAGCCAGAAGCGTGCCAATTCGAATATGGCTGTTTGATTATTATGTTTTCAGACCGGCTGTATGGCATGGAATTTGATTGACAGAGTTATCATAAATGTAGAGAGTCTGCGCACATTTGCAGGGAGTGAGGCGAATGTTACCAAGCAAAACCGACATAGCGGCTGACATCGTGATTACCAGCACTGATGGGTTGTTTGAAATTGTAGATGCGTTTGAGATCAGCAAGATTGCTTTTGTGAATCCGGCAGTTGATTTTGTGGCGGAGATTGAGCTGCATTTGAAATGGCTTGATGGTAAGGCTGCAAGGGCGGCATCGAGGAACGTGGAGCTGCTTGAATTAGGATCTTCGGGTGGGGTCGAGAATGATGTGGAGGTTTTCCCGAGGGATGTAAGCTGGTTTGTGTATGTGTGGCGGGATTGTTTGTTTGTGAGAAAAATTACTTCTAAAAGGGGAAAAGGTTAATGAATATCGCGACAGTTGTTAGTGGCATCATCTCAACAAATCATGATGGAAATGAAAAAAAATTGCAAAAAGCGGTTGCTAAAGCTCTTTTAGCGACTGCGCCGGAATTCTCACCAACGCATAAATTTTCTGATTTTAACAAAAATTTAGTAACTGGAACTGGAATAGGTACAGAATTAGGTTTCAATTTATCCGCAACGATTAGCCCAGATATTAAATATAAGAATAGATACGTTGACATAGCAGAAGTAGGCAACGTTATTAATACCAATAATTTTCAAATAAAATGGTTATGTGAAATCAAGGTATTCAATCCGGCCCCTGAGAATAATAATGTAGCTGGGCACTATTATCCATGGATTTACAAGTATGACGACAAAAACCCGACACCACAAAATATAAATTTACTACAAGTGAATTGTGCTGGTTATTTTATCACAAATGCTGATGAAGGTCAGCTGTTTTTCGACCTAACAAAGATGCTTGCAGCTGTATCTTTGACTTCATATCTAGGCACTTCAATCCCTCTTTATCAAATAATCGCAATAAAAACTCAAGCACCACAACTAGCTTCTCCTGCGTCATACATAATATCGGAAGAATATGTCATAAATTCATTGCGCAGAATGTTTTGCGTTTTTAATCATAATGTAAATAAATTTGAAGTGCGGGATTATACCAGCAGTGGAACAGTTTTAGTGTCAGCTCCTCATTATGCTGTTACAGGTTCAGTTGTAGATAGTTGTACGATTTATGACTATCACCATATTATAATTAAATGGGAATATACTGTAGCTCCCTCATCCTACGTAAGACTCGACTGATACGAGTCGGTTTGCAAAATGCTAAAATTCATCATAAATCTTTTTAATACATTTCCCGCCGACATCTACGAAACATGCAGATCCGGTAATCTTGCTGCAGTTCAGAAACTGTCCGCCACCATAGACAGTTGGATGCATAAAAATACAATGGTCAATGCAAAAGGTAATCAATAGATGCCACATCCAAATGGTTATTTAGAAGAGATGTTCATATTGTCCTGCAAAGGCGGAGACTTTGAATGGATAAAAGCAAACATTACAGACATTAAGGCTGTGGTAAGTAGTACGGTGTGCGCGAATGGGATCGAAATTGCGTTCGGATCCGGGCATGATGATATCGCCCGTTTTCTTGTTAAACAAAATCCCGCGCATAAAGAGTTATTGGTAGCGCACCTGTTTTATGATGCTTGCCGCCGAGGGAGTTTTGACGTAATTGGCGGGATCACAGCGCTTTATCAAAAGGTCATTAACTCAAAATCTGCAGAACTTATACTTTATCAAGGTATCTCGATTGCAGTTGATTCTGGTTACTATGATTTGTCAAAAACGTTCCTTCAAGCAACTATGAATGAGCGCATATATGTATTTAAAAAAATTTTCAACATTGCTTGCCGGGAAGGTAATCTTCTGCTGTTGGAGCAATGCATCAAAATATGTGGCAGTTTAAACACAATTGAAGGCATTTATGCTGCGGCTGAAGCTGATAAAATTGAAATAGTCAGGTTTCTTGTTGAAAGCGTACCAGTGCATAACAAGCAACATTTCAATGTCACTGCCTGTTTTGCCATTCTGGCCCCGAAGGGTGATCTGATGTACTTTAAATATTTTATTGAAGAAACTCCCCGCATTGGTTTTCCGATTCCAGATTGCCGTGGTTGGTCAGATTCGGAGTGGGGAAAGAAAATCAAAGCGAGAAGTGACAAAATTTCAGAATATTTGGATGACATCAATTCAATTCAACAGAGTGTCGGCATTGAGGGTGGTTTTCAGCAAGCCCTGGCAATTGGTGTAGATACCTATCGTGCCGGAATGAGAGCAAAGAAAAAGTTGCCGGCAAGCCTATCGGATCGACCCCAGATAAAGTTTTAATTCCTCCCGTCCTCTAACATCCTTCATCAAACAATGACAACTATAATCATTAAATGACTATTCAACTTCTTGTCAGTGCTGATGCCATTTTGGCACCGTAGAACTGCGGCATCTATTTGCACGTGTAAGTCATTTTCCCCTCAGAACCGACAGACTCCCTCATAACGTGCGTGAATAAAGCCTTAATATATGAACACGCATGCGATAGTAGTTCTGCGATTTAATCCCGCTACTCTCAACTCCTTCCTACCCTCGGTGTTCTTTATCAACACCAAAACTATCAATTGGTAAAAAATAATAATTTTCTTTCTTAAAATGGCGAACTTTTACTTACCTATATGTATGAGGGGAAAATGTCTCTTTGAAATTCGGTCTTTGAAAATCTGCTTTTTGTGGGGAAAAGATGAACGTAGGAGTGCGTTTGGGGCTCTATAAATACAAAAAACCCGATCCTTTCGAACCGGGTAAATTGCCGTTAGGCACTCTAGGCGCCTTAATAGGTGAGCTATCTACCATGTACCATCCTCTTATGTGGCTGTCAATAACCAAAAGCGAAAAAAGTATTTTTGGAAATTCGATCTTTAAAAACAGCTCGTTATTAATCGAACATTTTGCTTTGCAAGAGCACTCTTAAGATTAACATTTCACATCAATCTGTTTTTATTCAATATATTGTATTTGGCACAGAATCTGTATAAGGGTCAGTCCCGCCGCACTGAGACCATCAACCAGCACCAAACCCGGGAGGTTAGTATGAAACCAACTAATATTTTTGGCCCCGCCGCCGCAGCATTGACAGCCACCGCTGCACCTGAATTCAAAATCGTTGGTGAAACCCTGCATATCCATAACGTCGAATCAACCGACCTGGATGCCTATCGCTGGTATGCCCCTGGCAAAGTGGCTGTGTCCTTCGTGTTTTTGGCTGATGTAGTACATATCATCACGCTCGATGATGACGAGCAGGAGTTCAGCCAGGTCTGTACTGCAAATCAGTCCGTTGACGTCACCACGGTCACAGATGAAGAGTGTGTGTTGTATGCCGAAATGGCCGAACTGGCTCTGACACAGCAACAAATGGCACGAGCATAACTGAAAACACCGGCGCTGCCGGCCAGAACCAAATTAAACCGGCAGCGCTTCTTCAGGCGGAGGTACACACCATGGAAAAGCTCTCTACAACCACTGCTCCCCTGGTTAATCAGGAATTACAGGAGATTACTATGTCAACACATGTCAACGAAAAAGAGACCTTAAAGCGATTACACGACCTGTACCGTGACGCACCCTGGATTGGGTACGTAGTGGCAAATTCTATTCTGGATATTGCGCGCAGTGGACAGAAAATCGGCATTACCAAAGAGGAAATAACGGGAGATCTTCTGGCGTCCATTGATTCAGCGAATGATCTTGATGAGCTTGCTGCTTCTGGAGGCATCGGCCCGAACAGAAAGTTTCCCAAAAAACGCCGCATTTGATCAAAGTCGGGGCGGGTCTGGATTTATGTCACGAAATGACATTGATGCCGTTCAACCAGACTAACCGGGATAATCACTTTTGAAGGCGGGAGCGGGAGAACAAATATATGTGGACCTTTCTCTGGATGTGCGACATCCATCTCGATTTATTGACACCAATTGAGCGGCAGGATTTCCTGCGACGGCTGAAATATTTCCATCTTTTTGGAGATGCCGATTTCTTCAGGGCGGATGGGATTCTGGCTGGTGGTGATATTTCCACTTCTGCTCGCATGGCTGACGATCTGCGGGCAGTGCACCGCGATAGTAACTGCATGCCGGTCTATTACGTTCCCGGCAATCATGATTATTACGGCGGGACGATCCAGGCTATGCGGGCCAATCAGGTGAGGCTTCATCGTGGGCGCAGATCCCACCGGATCTATGCACTGGAATTGTCACCAGGTATCCGACTTGGCGTGCATGGCGAGATTGGCCTGGTAGGGCACGGTTGTTGGGGCGATACCCGTGCAGGGGACTATTGGAATTCCGGTTTGCATGGCATGTCAGACTTCCATGAAATATGGGACTTCAAGAATATGAATCTGACCGAAAGAAAATATCTGTTGATGAAGCTTGGTGATGATGCTGCAGAGCATCTGAAGAAGGGGTGCATTGCGCTTGCATCCAGCAATTGCCGCCATGTGGTCGTGCTCACCCATGTGCCGCCGTTTCCGGATTCAAGTCTTTACGAAGGGAGGGTGTACGCAAGGGGACTTCCATATTTTAGCTGTCAGGCGGCTGGTAAGGTATTGGTGGAGGTTGCCAGGCAATTTCCGCAGGTGCGTTTCACGGCGCTGTCCGGTCATAGTCATGAAGAATCCCGACTGGATGTGCTGCCGAATCTGACTGCGTTGGTACGGAGAGCAGAATATTACGAGCCTTCTTTTGACCGGATCAGAATCAGCGTCGAAGGTGTTGAGATCACCGATACCATTGGCAATAAGGGAAGCCTGCAATTGTAATCTGACAAAGGGGAGAGGTGTGCCATGAGTGAATCAAAAAGCAATTCGGATCCAGGTAGGCTGCCGGTTAGATATGAACAGCAGCGAGGAGTGGTACGGTTTTGTGGCCCGGTTGAGGCCAACCGTATTTTTGCGCTCTGCGATGAAATTGATTCTCTTATCAATGAGTATTACTACAACCAGGTGGTGCTTGAAATCGACTCCCCTGGCGGTGAGGTAAAGTCGTTGCTCTATTATTGTGAAAAGCTGAAGGGATGGCGGCAGCACGGAGTACGCATTGAAACCGTGGCACTTACTCTCTGTGCCAGTGCCGCAGCATTTATGCTCAGCCTGGGGGATATCGGACAACGGCGGGCCATGCCGCGTGCATCACTTCTGTACCACAATGCCCGTATTGTTGCCTCCAGCCAAATACCACTGACATCTGACCGCCTGGAAAAACTTCGTACTTCCCTGAGCCAGACAGATTCTGACATGCTCGTGGTGTTGCTTCGTCATCTGTACAGTGATGTTTCAGAAAGTTGCTTTGTCCTCCTTGAAGAGTTGACCTGCAGGCTTCCGTATATGGAACGAAAAGTTGATGCGGCTGCGTTCAAAATATTGAAAAATGCCAAGGTAAACAAGCTGGCTGCAGCATTAGAGAAAACGACCGATGGGAATTCTGCCGGACGTTTACGAGTGGAATTACTGCATCTTGTCAACACTGGCTTGCATAGCAAACAGCTGACGATAGCATCTAGTAATAATTTGAGTGAACTGCAGCAAACTTTGAACCTTTCACCTGCCGCAGTGCAAAATGAACTGGCTTCTGCCTGGCTGTTGCGGCGCTTTGAACATTATCGGGATCTGTTTACGCAGGATGCGGCCATGTGTTCGGAAGAGGCTCAACGTGAAGGACTTATAGACCATATACGGGGGTAATAGTATGAGTGCAGAAAGAATTTTAATGCCTGAGTGGGAAAAAATAAATATGGGTGACATGAGTGAAGCCGACATGTTCCGACATTTTATGTTTCTGGGAGAAACCGGATCCGGCAAAACAGTGTCTGGGGTATTGCCGCTTTGCAGACTGGCTTTCGGTAAAAAGCATCAATCCGCTTACTTGCCTTCTGCAGGACTGGTGGTGGATCCAAAAGGAGAACTGGGGGACGCCATAGCCGGCATGGTGGGAGAAGATGCAGAAAAACGGATGATACGCATCAGGAAAGGCATTAAAAGCCCGGTGTTATGGCAGTTCGGCAGCTCTTCGCTTGAGGGGCGTGACGGCTCTAGTATTATGGAAGAGGTAATGACGTTCGCCGACAGCTACCAAGAGCAGAAGGGCTCAAGTCATGATCGCTTCTGGGTTGATAGTTCAAGTCACCTTATCGCTTCTCTTATGGATATAGATCTTGCACTGTTCCGTCATAGTAATGGTGGCGGCACGGACAATATCCACATGTTCTGGAGGCAGTTCTATTTTTATATCGAAGCTCTCGGCAATGGCGTTAACGTTGCACCGCTCTATGAATTAATCAAAACCAGAAATATTGACTCGGAAACCGTGGAAGAGGCATTCCAGGCGGCCAGCGTCTCTCTCGAAAACCCTATCACCTATAAGAGGGAAAACTACCTTTTTCATATCAATCATCTGATTGCTGCCAGCGCCTACTTTGGCTGTGACTTTTTAAAATCAGACGCAGTGCGCGCCATCCTCAAACTGACCTCTGGAAATGAGCTGTATAACCGCTTCTGGGCTTTCTTTGTCGCCTTTGTGGAATCATACAAAATTGGCGGCGAGAAGGTCTTTGTTCATCAGGGAATCTATTTCAGGCAATTTGCCCACATGGCAGAGGGCACCTATTCATCATTCCAGGCGGTATTCAACAGTCTCATTCATGAATTTATGGACAGGGAGTTTTACAGCCGTGTTTCGATCAACCCGTTTGAAGCACCGGACTGCTGCCTGCCGGTTGACGATGTGATTGAAAAAGGGATGATCGTTGTCTATGAACCGGGAATAGTGACGTCCGTTACCGCCTGTGTCGGAAAAGTGCTTAAATCATGCTTTTTCAAAAAACTGATTGTTCCTGAGCGACTCAACAACATAACGGCAAGACCTTTTTTCTACATCTGCGATGAATTCCAACGTTTCATTACCCATGATGAGGAGAGCGGAGAACAGTCGTTCCTTGACCGCTGCCGCGCCTACCGGGTGTGCTGCGCTCTGGCGACACAATCTTTGGCATCATTGCGCTATGCTTTCCCCCATGAGAAGGGGAGCCAGGCAATAAATATCCTCATAACAAATACCGGTACCAAGCTGTTTTTCCGTACAACTGACAATTCCACCGCCGATACCCTTTTAAATCTGATACCCGAACCGCATCGGCAGGACCGGCCGCATGTTGTGAGAGTACGCCCACCGTCTACACTGCAACCGGGAGAATGCTATTATGTATTGGTGAATGGGTCTTCCGGGCGCGGGCAGGTTCAAGTTGGTTGAATAATACTGGTGCAACTGCCCGTGAAGCTTAAATCGGGCAGAACAATTTTGGGAAAGGGGTGTTTATAATTCCAAGGCAGTATTGCTGTGGAGTAATCCTGGTAAAAGAAATTGTTTTGAATGGGGATAGCGTCAGAATAAAAGGTGAATATGCTTCGTTGGCAGGTGCGAGCAAGTTTGTGACAAAAAAAAGAAACTGAGTACTCCTTGCGAAGTACTCAGTTTCAATAAAAGTTGGCGTCCCCGAGTCGATTCGAACGACCGGCCTCTTCCTTAGGAGGGAAGCGCTCTATCCTGCTGAGCTACGGGGACGTGGGGAATCTTTATACCCTGCTGCTCGGCAAAATGCAACCTTCACATGCCGTTGCGGCTCACAGCGCCTTCATTTCGTCACTGGTATGACGTTCCTGCTCCTCCATCACCAATTGTCCCAGATCACGCTTCAACTCGTTGAACTCAGCCCCGGAAGGGTCACGGGGATGCGGCATGGTCACGATTTGGTTGCGCTTGATTGTGCCGGGTCGATAGGTCATGACGACGATCCGATTGGCAAGATAGAGTGATTCCTCGATGCTGTGGGTGACGAACAGGATCGTTTTCCCGGATTCCTGCCAGATACGGAGAAGTTCATCTTGCAGCGTTCTTCTGGTCAAGGCGTCCAGGGCGCCGAACGGCTCATCCATCAGCATGACCGGCGAGTCTATCGCCAGCAACCGGGCTATGGCGACCCGCTGACGCATGCCGCCTGATAAATCCTTTGGAAACCGGTCACGGAATTCTTTGAGTCGCAGCGTATCCAACAGGGTGTCGACCCGATCCCGGATTTCGCTTGCCGGGGTGCCTTTAATTTCCAGGCCGAAGGCGATGTTTCTGGCCACCGTCATCCAGGGGAAAATTGCATACTCCTGAAAAACAACGCCGCGATCCGGACCCGGTTCCCTGACCGGTTTGCCGTCAACAATGATCTCCCCCGAGCTTGGCTGAATGAATCCGGCGACTGAATTCAACAGGGTTGATTTGCCGCACCCCGAAGGGCCGAGAAGGCAGACAAATTCGCCGCGTGAAAGGGACAGGTTGATGTCTTGCAGTGCCGGTACGCTGCGGTCGCTATCCTGGAAGGTTTTGGAGAGATTGCTGATTGAGATGTAGTCCATAACTCAGCTCTCCATGCCGCGATGCCAGCGCAACAGGTAATTATTCAATGCGTTCATTACCTGGTCTATGGCAAGGCCGAGCAGGCCGATGGTGACCATGCCGGCGATGATTTTGTCGGACCACATGAATTCACGCGCTTCGAGGATGCGGTAACCGAGGCCGTTATTGACGGCGATCATCTCGGAAACGATCACGACGATAAAGGCGGTGCCGATGCCGATACGGATGCCGGCCAGGATGTAGGGAGTTGCGGCCGGCAGGATCACCCGGCGGAACATGATACTTCGCCCGGCACCCAGGTTGCGGGCGGCACGTAGGTAGATGCCGTCAACATTCTGGACTCCGGCGATGGTGTTCATCAGGACCGGGAAGAACGCGCCGAGAGAGATCAGGAAGATGGCCGGCGGGTTTCCGAGCCCGAACCAGAGGATCGACATTGGTATCCAGGCGATGGGCGGTATCGGTCGCAGTACCTGGACGATGGGGTTGAAATATTCGTAGATGCGGGGCGAAGCGCCCATGAAGAGTCCCAGCGGCAGCGCCAGTCCGGCCCCCAGCAGGAAACCGCCGGTCACGCGG
>CAIRND010000523.1 GCA_903879825.1 uncultured Geobacteraceae bacterium | reverse complement strand
TGCAAAAGCGTATGATGCAGCAGGTAATGTGGGACAGTGCTCTGCTGTAACGGTTACAGTAAACAACGTAGTTCAGGCCAGTTACAGCTTGTGGTCCGCTACGGCAAAACCTGTGGTAGTGGCTGATCCGGATAGCTCGGCTATAGAAGTTGGTGTAAAAATACGTTCTGATGTGAAGGGTACTATTACCGGAATCCGCTTCTATAAAGCATCGACCAACACCGGCACTCACGTTGCCAATCTTTGGAGCAGCACCGGAAAACTCCTGGGTACAGCAACATTCAAGAATGAAACAGCCTCTGGGTGGCAGCAGGTGAATTTTGCCACACCGATAGCAATTGCTGCCAATACGGTGTATGTCGCATCCTACCACACCAATGTTGGTCACTACAGCGACGACCAGAACTACTTCAATGGTAAAGGTGTCGATAATGGACCATTACATGCTCTGGCCAACGGTGTATCAGGTTACAGCGGCGTGTACGCATATGGTTCTTCCAGTAAATTCCCCAGCTTGGGGTGGAATAGTTCCAATTACTGGGTTGATGTGGTTTTTAAACCATAAAAAAACTGTAATATTATAAACTCTAAAAAGCTGCCCCCGTAATTACAGGGGGCAGCTTTTTAGTAGCAGGCTGAAAACAGCTTCAACGAATTTCCCCCGCCCAATTAATAACAATATGTAATTTCGATACCTCCCTCGTCTCTCCCCATTTACCGCTTTTATAGCCCGCCTGGAACTTATCTCCCATCCATAGTTAACAGAATATTCATTCCCCTGATTTATGCAATTACCTGGAATTACATTGATAGTTTATTTTGGCTCGATAAGTGAATAGATATCACCTGATAAGCTCGCCAGTACACAGAGGCGATGTGTTCAAGCTACAGCACGTTCCGCGTGATGGAATTTCCTCAAAAGGAGCCCCGCCATGAAAATAATTCTCCCCGTCGCAGGGAAAGGAACCAGGTTACGGCCGCACACACAGACCAAAGCAAAATCGCTTGTTCGCGTGGCCGGTAAAACGGTGCTTGAGCATATTATCAGCCGGCTCGATCATCTGTGGACTACAGAATATATTTTCATCACTGATGAAAACGGTGTGCAGATATCAGAGTTTATGGAGAAGAAATTTCCCTCTCTTGCGTGCCGATATATCGTCCAGAAGGAGCAAAAAGGACCGGCACATGCCATATCTTTGGCGGCGCCCTTTATAGAAAAAGGTGACGACCTCCTGATTGTGTTCAACGACACCATATTTGATACCGATCTCAGCCAGATTCATGAACTCTGTGACGGCTGTGATGGTCTGATTTACTCCAAGGAAGTGGAGGATTATCAGCGTTTTGGTGTCAATGTAGTCCGGGATGGTTTTATAACAGATATGGTGGAGAAGCCTGACAGCCCGGTGTCTAAGCTGGCACAGGTTGGCCTGTATTATCTGAAAGATGGTGCCGCATTTATGCAGTATCTTAATCAGGTTATATTGGATGAAGATATGGTAAAGGGGGAATTTTACCTTCCGGCGGTCTTCATGCGCATGATTAAGGATGGACAACTGTTCAAAGCGCCTGAAATAGACGCCTGGCTGGACTGCGGGAAACCGGAGACGCTGCTTGAAACCAACAGTTACCTGCTTATTGGCCGTCACCATAACCATGGTTCGGCGGTTGATTCGGTGCTTATTGAACCGGTTCACATCGAAAAGGGTGCTGTTGTACGGGGTTCTATACTTGGACCCAATGTTTCTGTTGCCGCCGGAAGTGTCATCGAGGCGAGCATCGTCCGGGATTCGATTATAAACGGTACGACATTTGTCAGGAATATGATTCTGCAGAACTCGATCCTCGGAGATGCGGTGCATCTTTGTAGTTCGGCCCGCCGTATGAACATAGGCGATCACTCATCAATCGAGTTGCAGTAAGGAATGGTTTCTGCGTCAATACTCAATAATCCAAAAACGGCACTTCAACCACAGAGTCACAGAGAACACAGAGAAGTACTGAATTCTTTGGAAAAACTTGGTTCACCCAAAAGGTGAAAGTCAGGTGTTATCGTATCAACTATACTATGTTGGATATAGAAAAGTTTTTCTCTGTGATCTCTGTGACTCTGTGGTGAGGTTTGCAAAATTAAGGATAATTATACCTGCAAAGTTTACCGTAAAATGTGTCGCCATCGCTTACAATTTTAAATCAATTGCTGGGATATTAAAAATATAAGTAAGCAATTACAGCCACATAAGATGTGGCACACTTGATGCTGATTAGAAGGCAAGATACTGCCGGACAAGAGTGCAGAAAAAATCCGAAAGGAGATTGTCATGCTAATCAGAGTTAAATATGTGGATGAGCGTTTTGATATGGTGCGACCCGAAATTCTGGACCGGCTGTTACAAGCCGGAAAAGTTCGAGAATTTCAACGCAGTGACGGCTGGGTAATTCCATCCGCCGACAACTTGCGGTGCACAAGCAGAAATCCGTATACCGGACCTGACCGTCGCACGCGTCGCACAGAGGAACGAAGAGTTCCGGGGTAAGAGTGCCCTCCTCAACTCAACAGACTGGATAAACTTTTTTTGTATGGTAATATGGCTGTGGCTGCGATGATGATAAACTGATCCGTACCACAGTGGATAAAAGGAACGTGCCATGCAGACAGTAAAGCCAGAAGTTTCTCTGGATGATCACGCGTTTATTTTGCGTGCAAAGCGAGAGTGGGAACAGACCTTTGATGCAGTATCCGATCTGATAATGATTACGGATACCGATCATACTATTATTCGCGTCAATCGTGCCATGGCGGAGCGGTGCGGCCTTACTCCCAAGGATATGGTCGGTCATAAATGTTTTGAGATGATGCATGGAGCAGGCGTCGCCCCGGATTATTGCCCTCATGCGGGAATGTTGGTAAGCAAAAAGCCACAACAAGCAGAATTTAATATAGAAAAACTCCATGGCATCTTTGAAGTGACCATGTCTCCGATTCTGAACGAGGAAGGTAGGGTGACGGCCGGAGTCCATGTCTGCCGGGATATCACCGAGCACCGGCGTCATGAGGAGTTGCTGACGGCACAACAAAAGCTGCTCGAAGAGATAAATCGATCTCTGGAAGATCGCATTGCAACAGCGGTAGACGAGTTGCGAAAAAGTGATGATCTTCTTATTCAGCAAGGTCGTCTGTCCGCCATGGGTGATCTGATCAACAGTATTGCCCACCATTGGCGTCAGCCGCTCAACAACATCGGTTTGATCGTGCAGAGCCTGGGGCTTGCATTTAAAGCAAACGATCTATCGGTCGCGGAAATGGATGCAGAAATTTTCGCGATCATGGATATACTTCAACAGATTTCTGATACCATAAATGACTTCCGTACCTTTTTCGTACATGAAAAGGAACCGGTCTCCTTCTCCGTCAACGATGCTGTCTCTCGTGCCGTCAATTTCATACTGCCGTCACTTAAAAGCAAAGGCGTCAAGGTGATCTGCCATGAACATGCGGACATCTGTGCCTTTGGTTTCCCCAACGAGTACGCGCAGGTTCTCTTAAATATCATTATCAACGCCAAAGAAGCACTGCTGCAATCCAATGAGACAACGCCACTGATCACCGTACGTGTCAGTGAGGAAAACGGCCGCTCGCTCGTAACTATCAGCGATAACGGTGGCGGCATTGCTGCGGACGTTCTGCCTAAAATTTTCGATCCGTATTTCACCACCAGAGTGAATGGTAATGGAATCGGACTCTATATGTCTAAAATGATCATAGAAAAAAATATGCATGGACGTCTGACGGCGTGCAATGTGGATGGTTGTGCCGAATTAAGGGTTGAAGTGTAGTTATTGCAACGATTGAATGAGGAACACCAATGATACAGACGCCGATCGATTCAGCCATATCACTGCGTATGGCCGTTGAAGAAAAAGCCCGTATGAAGGAAGAGGGTATGGTGGAAGTACTCTCACCGGAGG
>CAIRND010000522.1 GCA_903879825.1 uncultured Geobacteraceae bacterium | reverse complement strand
GGCCAAAACGGGTCCAGGATTTAAAGCGTGACAAGCCGGGAGGATCACGCACACCAGACCGGGGTTCGAAGAAGCCTGCGCCTCGTGTGGCACCGGCGAAAGCCAAACCGGTCAGTGCGAAACCGGCCATAGAATCCGCCGATGGGACGGTTGAAAAGAAAAAAAGAAAACGTATCAGGAAAAAGAAACCGGTTGGAGAAAAACCAACTGAACAGGTCGGGCAGGAATAATCGTTTCAATAAAAAAGGGGGCTCAAAGCCCCCTTTTTTATTGAAACAGCTTTCTTCTTTACTTACAGACAGACGTTATTAACCACGTTTATCGGTGAGCCCGCCAGATACGAGGCCACATTAGCGGTGACAACAGCCATCAAACGCTTCCGGGCGGCAATTGAAGCCCAGGCAATATGCGGAGTAAAAATACAGTTTGGAGCGAACCGTAAGGGTGTGTCTGCACACATCGGTTCGTGGGCAAGCACATCCAGGCCGGCACCCGCTATCCGGCCATTGCGTAGCGCCTGCGCCAAATCAGCTTCGTTGACAAGCCCTCCCCTGCCCAGATTCAAAAGAAACACACTCTGCTTCATTAAACCAAGCATCCGGGCGTTCACAAATCCGGTGTTTTCGGGGGTCTGTGGACAGTTAAGGCTGATAACATCAGCGGCAGAAAACAGCTCCTCAAGCGGAACAAAACGTACGGGAACACTACCGGCATCGTGGGGAATACGCGGTGCGTATGCAATTATATTCATGCCAAAAGCGGCTCCAACTTTCGCCACAGCCTGCCCGATCGTGCCATAACCGATAATTCCCAATGTCAGTCCATCAAGTTCAAGCAACGGAGTCTTCCAATAGGCGTGATCAGGGCAACTGATCCACTCTCCCGCCTTTACAGAAGCGTCATGCAGACCGACATGGGTTGTCAGTTCCAGCAGCAAGGCAAAGGTCGTCTGTACCACTGAAGCGGTTGAATACGCCGGTACGTTGGAGACCGGAATCCCCCGTCGTGCAGCAGCGGCTACATCGACGTTATTATATCCAGTTGCCAACATTGAGATATATTTGAGTTTCGGCAATCCATCAAGCGTCGCCTCATCAAGTTTGACTTTACTGAGCAGGATTATTTCCGCATCACTGGCACGCTCAAGTTTCAGCTCGGGTGGTGTACGGTCGTAAATGGTGCAATTGCCTAATGATTCAAGGGTATCCCACGGATTATCTCCCGGGTTTATGGTATAGCCGTCCAAAATCACAATTTCTGGTTTCATAGTCATAATGGTTACCCCGTAATAAATCAGGAACAATTACTCTGCTGGTACAACCGCTTCAACAACTTCTGTCTCTTCTTCCTGTTCTGTTCCATCAGCATTTGGTTCGCCCTTGCGAGCTTTCTTTTCGTCTTTCTTCTTTTGGCGATCCAACTCTTTTTTACGCTTTTCGAACGAATAATTCGGCTTTGCCATAATTATATCTCCTTTATTTCGGCTCCATAGTGGAACAGTTTATTTTGACAGATTCTACCTGCAGCCTGCAGTGTGATGACTCTTGGACAGATAATAATCGTAGCTCCCTTCATACACCCGCATCTCGCCATGATCAACCTCAAAAACACGATCAACCAGTAATCGCAAAAAATGTCGATCATGACTGACGAGTACAATCGTCCCGCCAAAGTTTTTAAGCGTTTCCAGTAGCATTTCCCGAGAACGAATATCCAGATGGTTGGTTGGTTCGTCAAGGATGAGTAAATTTACCGGTCGGGACAGAATCGTTGCCAACACCACCCTGCTCTTCTCTCCACCCGAGATGTTTTCAATGCGCTTATCAACCGTATCGCCAGAAAAAAGGAACGCACCCAGCAGATTGCGTATCGTGCCGATAGTGGCGAGCGGCATATAATCCTGCATAGTTTCGAAGATGGTCTTCTTGGGATCAAGCAGTTCCATGGCATGCTGACTAAAATAGCCAATTTCCACGTTAGCACCGATAGTCATGCTGCCGACGGTTGGCTCGGTCTGATTCGCCATAATTTTAAGAAAGGTCGATTTACCGGCGCCATTCACGCCGACAACGGCAATCTTATTCAGGCGCTTTACCATACCTGTTACACCGTGAAACACTGGTTTTTCCTGGTCATCAGGTGTCATCCACACTTTGCCCAAACCATCAAATGCGGCCACATCATCGCCGCTGCGAGGCGGATCGGCAAAACCAAAACGTACGGTACGCTCTTCAGCAGGGATCTCGATCCGCTCTATTTTCTCCAGCTTCTTAACCCGGGATTGGACTTGGGCCGCATGAGAAGCCCGAGCGGCAAACCGGGCGATAAATTCTTCTTCTTTGGCCAGCATATCCTGTTGACGTTTATGTGAAGCGATCAACTGCTCCAGGCGGATATCCCTTTCACGTTCGTAAAAATCATAATTTCCGGCATACGTTGTTATTGATGTATTAGCCACCTCAATAATCCGGGTCACTACCCTGTTCATAAAGTCACGATCATGACTGGTCATCAGGAGCGCCCCTTTAAATTCAGTGGAAAGCCACTCCTCCAACCAGACAATAGACTCGACATCAAGGTGGTTGGTCGGTTCATCAAGCAGCAGTACATCGGGCTTGAGAGTCAGGATACTGGCCAACGCTATACGCATTTTCCAGCCGCCGCTGAATGATTCAACCGGATGGTTATAGCGATCAGGGCCGATTCCAAGCCCGGTCAGAACAGCTTGAGCACGGGAATCAAGGTCATACCCCTCCATATGTTCAAACTCTTCGACCGCAGTACCATACCGCTCAAGTAGGGCTGCCATTTCATCGTCGGACTGCGGCACGCACATGGCCGCCTCCATCTCTTTCATCTCTGTTGCCAAGCGCACGGTAGATCCACAGGTAGCCATAACTTCTTCGAGTGCGGAACGTCCCGACATATCGCCAACATCTTGAGAAAAATATCCGATAGTGGTTTTTTTTGGCAGTATCACCTCGCCTGAATCAGGTTCTTCCTCTCCGGCTATAATACGAAAAACCGTTGTTTTTCCAGCTCCGTTTGGACCAACCAGTCCGGTGTGAGTTCCGGGGAGAATTTGACAGGACGCATTTAAAAACAGAATCTGAGAGCCATGCTGCCGGCATATGTTTGATAATTGAACCATTTAAAACTCCTTAAATAAGCGAAACCAGCCACACATGAGGGATCATGCCGTAATTCCAGCCGAGGCAGAGGCGACGGTAACCGGAGAAAAGCAGACCTTTTCCATCTCTGCAGAGGACAATCGGAGCTTTAAGTGCCAGTGAACCGGCGCTCTGTAACGCATCTTCCATCCGGGAATAATTTATCCTATAGCCACGTTTTGCCCGGGCAAGGTAGATCTGATACTCATCAAAGCTGTGATATGAAAGCGAAACCGGAATGTCACCAATTGCTGCGGCGCGAGGATACGGAACCAGCGCCCCGGCGTCAAAGCGGGAAACGATGTGGTCCCAGGTAACGTCATGAGAGCCGTACCACCCCTGTTTGGCCGGGTGATTGAAAAACTCCCAGCGTTCCTCTTCAATATCAGGCTTTAACCAGGTAATTGTGAGCGTTGAGGATGAAACCATGACTTCTCCGCTGTATAAAAAACCACAGGGTAGATATCTCGAATGACTCCGGAATATTTTGCCCTGTGGTTTTGGTGCTGTTAAATTTATTAAAGCAACTACAGGCTCAGATCAGCATGACCATGGTATAGTTTATCCCGCTCATTTGATACATCAACGCTTTCCAGATATTCTTCAAAATTCATGGTGCGGTCGATCACGCCACCCGGAGTAATTTCGATTATGCGATCGGCAACTGTCGAGACAAATTCATGATCATGTGACGCAAACATGATTACCTCAGTAAATGCGATCAACCCGTCATTAAGAGCGGTGATGGATTCCAGATCAAGATGGTTGGTTGGTTCGTCAAGGATAATCACGTTAGCGGCGGTCAGCATCATACGTGACAACATGCAGCGAACCTTTTCACCACCCGAGAGAACTGTTGTCTTCTTCATCGCTTCTTCGCCGGAGAAAAGCATCCTACCGAGGAAACCACGCGCAAAAGTTTCACCCTCTGTAGGAGGTGAATACTGGCCCAACCACTCAATCAGAGTCATTTCCCGTTCGAAATACTGGCTGTTTTCCTTGGGGAAATATGCACTGGTAATAGTGATACCCCAACGAAACGTGCCACTGTCAGGTTGTAGTTCACCAGCAAGAATCTGGAAAAGGGTCGTTCTTGCAAGGGTATTGCCACCGACAAAAGCGATCTTGTCACCCTTACGCACGATAAGATCCAGGTTATTCAACACCTTGACCCCTTCAATTTCTTTGGTAAGACCCTGGATTTCCAGAATGATATCGCCGCACGGCCTCTCTGGCTTGAATACCACGTGCGGATATTTTCGCGATGAAGTCGGCATATCTTCCAAAGTAAGCTTGTCCAGCAGCTTTCTGCGCGATGTCGCCTGCTTCGCTTTTGAGGCATTTGAGCTGAAGCGCTGGATAAAAGCTTTAAGTTCATCAGCCCGTTCAGATACTTTGCGGTTTTCATTCTGCTTCTGCTTTAAGTTCAGCTGACTGGCATGATACCAAAAATCGTAATTTCCGACATAAATCTGAATCCGACCGAAATCGATATCAGCAGTATGCGTACAGACCTGATTCAGAAAATGACGGTCATGTGAAACAACGATAACCGTATTGCTAAAGCGAAAAAGGAAATCTTCCAGCCATTGTATAGACTTCAGATCGAGGTTATTGGTAGGTTCGTCCAGCAGCAGTACGTCTGGATTACCAAACAAGGCCTGAGCCAGCAATACACGGACCTTGTCACCCGCCTCAAGCTCTTTCATCTGCTTTGTCCGCAACTCTTCCGGTATACCGAGTCCGTTCAGAAGAACGGCAGCCTCAGATTCGGTTTCGTACCCGTTCATTTCAGCAAACTCACCCTCAAGTTCAGCAGAACGGACTCCGTCCGCTTCCGTGAATTCGGCTTTCGCATAAATTGCATCACGCGCCGTCATAACATCATACAGCCGTTTGTGCCCCATGATGACTGTATTGAAGACTGTTTCTTCGTCAAAAGCGAACTGGTCCTGGCGGAGAACGGCGATTCGTTCCCGGGGACCGACAACGACTTCACCTTTGTCGGCATCGATTTCACCGGCAAGAATCTTGAGAAAGGTCGATTTACCCGCTCCGTTTGCGCCGATGAGGCCATAACAGTTACCGGGAGTGAACTTGATATTTACATCTTTGAATAAAACTCGTTTACCGTAAGAAAGGGTGATATTAGATGCTGCAATCATGCTGGTTTGGTGCTCCTTTAAGTAATGTAAAAATAAAAAACCACAGGGCATGGTGAGCTCTGCGGTTCACTAACGTCTGATTAATATCACATTTTTCGGCGACAGAGCAATATATTTCGGTTGAAACGGTATGCATAGTATCGTGCCTGCTCCGATAAATCGGAAAGACCCATCAGATTGACTTTTCACCACTTCAAGTGCTATTGAGAACCGTGCATTCAAGTTAAGGAGTAATTTGTGTCTAAAAAACAAAACCGCCTGTTCGTATTCATAGCGACGTATCCACGTCTGATTCTGGGCTTGGCCCTGTTATTTTCTTCCCTCTCGGTTATCTATACGATTAACAACATGAAGTTTCTGACGGGGCGGGACGATCTTATGCCCAGAAATGCTCCATTTCAGGTTGATTATCGTGCCTATCGAGCCGAATTTGGCGACCAGGAAGAGATTGTTGCGGTCATCGAATCGGATGATGCAGAGAAATCAACCCGTGCTGCCGATGCTCTCTACGCATTATTAAATAATGATAAAAAACTTTTCCGGGACGTCTTCTACCCTGGTGGGCTGCCTTTTTTCCGTAAAAACGGCTTGCTCTTTATGCCGCTTGAAGACATTAAGAATCTACGCCATACGTTAACAATGGCGGCACCGGTGCTGAAAGATCTCGCAGCAGCTCCCTCAGTACAAACTCTTTTTACCAGTATGACCAGTCAGATTGACGCCTATCTGAAATCAGGTGATCCGGCGTCACTGGCCAGTCTGACCTTTATGCTAACCACGCTGGATAAAGGTTTTAAAGCATTTGACGGCACTTCAAGCGGGCTTTCCATGGATTCTTTTCTGAAGGGGGGTGGTGATAAACCATCCCTGCTTGATAGCGCCGGCAAACAACAGGTGATCACACTACTACCGGTCAAAGAGGAAAGTAGTTTTGTCGCTTCGGAGAAATCAATTAAAGCCGCCCGGGCAGCATTAGACATAATACTGAAGAAGCCGGAGTTTAAAGGAATCCGGGGCGGACTGACCGGAGTTCCGGTGTTAGAGTATGAAGAAATGGCCACTAGTCAGCGCGACATCGGTATCGCTACGATAGTATCCCTGACCTTGACGGTGATCATGCTGCTGTTCGCTTTCCGCGGTCTATTAAATGTCATTGCAGCCATGGTTTCGCTGATAGTCGGTATCTGCCTCTCGTTTGGTTTTGCCACGCTGGCTGTCGGGCACCTAAATATTCTCTCAATGGTGTTTGCTATAATGCTGATTGGTCTGGGAATCGAGTACGGTATTCAGGTTGTGTTGCGCTATCAGGAAGAGCTTAGAGGTGGTGCCAGTGGCATGGATTCCATTGAGATCGGACTTACTGCCAACATTCG
>CAIRND010000521.1 GCA_903879825.1 uncultured Geobacteraceae bacterium | reverse complement strand
GCATATTCGTCATATTCGTTCATGCGGAAAGCCAGGTCGGTTTCGTTGAACCAATTGCCTTCGGCGTTCGGTTTGAAGCGGGATTCCAGATCAGGAACCTGTTTAATGCAGACCAGCAGTTTCATAAGTACCCCCTAAGTAAATTAAGCTTAAAAAGTTTAAACCGTTATGCTCTTATCCGCTCCGCCACAATTTCAGCCAGATCTCTCACCTGCAACTGTCCTTCTGCACCGCCGGTTTTAATACCATCCTCAAACATGGTCAGACAGAAGGGGCAGTTGGATACCAGCAGCGGCATACCGGTGTCGGTGGCCATCTTAACCCTGACTTCGCTGATTTTACTCCCCATCTTCTCTTCGGCTATGATTCGACCGCCACCAGCGCTGCAACAGAAGCTGTCATATCCATTTTTGTCCATTTCGGTCAGTGAGCCACCTGCGTGACGAAGAATGGCGCGCGGCTGTTCAATAATATCCATGTAGCGGCCGAGATAGCAGGAATCGTGATAGGTGAAGCTGAATGGTTCCGGCGTCAGGACAAGCCTGCCCGTACTCAGCAGGGTAGAGATGTAGGTACTGTAATGTTCAACGGGAATATCAAGCCCGAGGTCTTTGTAGTCGCGGGCCAGAGTGTTAAAGCAGTGCGGGCAGGCGGTGACGATTTTTTTGACGTTATACGCCTTGATCTGCTCAATATTTTCAGTCGCGGTCATCTGGTAGAGGTATTCGTTGCCCAGCTTCCTGACCGGCTCACCGCAGCATTTTTCTTCTTTACCGAGGATGCCGACCTTGATCCCTGCGGCGTGACAGATCGTAATAAAGTTTCGTGCAACCGCCTGATTGCGCTTGTCGAAGGAGGCGTAGCAGCCGACAAAATAGAGGATGCCGACATCGGCGTCCTGTGCCATCACAGATACCGGCAGCCCCTCTGCCCAATCACCGCGTGCGGCATAGGCAAGTCCAAACGGGTTGCTGTTAACTTCGATATTACTGACGGCGGTGCGAACCTCATCGCCGGGAAACGCCCCTTCCATGAGCGTGAGGTTGCGCCTCATCTCGATAATTTTATTAACGTGTTCAATGTTGGCCGGGCAGATATCCTGGCAGGCACGACAGGTGGTGCAGGACCAGAGGGCATCCTGGCTGACCGTTTCGATCAGATTACCTGACGGATTGCCTTCGGCCAACTCCCCAATCTGTTTGACGATCTTCATCGGCGAAAGCGGCTTGTCGGTAGCATAGGCCGGGCAACGATCCTGGCATCGCTTACAGGAGGTGCAGGCATCAGCATCAAAAATGTCTTTCCAGCTCAGGTCACTGACCATGGCGGCGCCGAACTGTTCAACCGTGTCATCCTCCAGGTTAATGGTAGCTATCGCGCCCTTTGGCTCAAAGGGAGCCAGAAAAGCGTTGGCACTGGTCGTCAGTATGTGACGCAGTTTGGTGTACGGGACTGCGCAGAAAAAGCCGAGTACCAGTACGAAGTGCAGCCACCAGAGTATTTT
>CAIRND010000520.1 GCA_903879825.1 uncultured Geobacteraceae bacterium | reverse complement strand
TTCTGGCAGCCACGTCCGTATGTCCGACGGAAGCAGCAACCGTTTATCCGGCTCGTAAGGAAGAAATCGGTGGTCTTTCATGAAATGGTCGTATAACGCAGTTCAGAAAAAAGGTAAAGCGTTACGCAACATGCTCCTAGATCAAACAGCGCAGCTGATGGAACGATGGGGGCGACCTTCCCTTCGGCAAGCGGGAAGCCGCACCCTAGCTGCGCAAGCCATGCAACCACTCCGTCGGCTGCTGAAAGTCCGAACACGGAACCACCACACAGCACAATTCCTTGAACTTTTTCCACCAAATTGACCGGCGCAAGTAGGTCTGTTCCCCGGTTCCCGGAGCCGAGCCTCGCACGTCGACTCCGCCCACGGCTCCAGCCTTGCAAAGTATTACGGTCACGCCACTAGCGGCCGACAAAGAGGTATAATGACCGACCATGATGCCCTCGACGTCAGTAAGTCCATTATTTTTACCGCTTTTTGTCATTGGAAGGGCTCTTAAGTTTCTTTGGTTTTACGACTTCTTAGATTGTACTCGATTTCCAAAGACACCAACCTGGCCAACAGTATTGCAGGGAATAGCTGACCTATCAAAGCTTGAAGCATCGATAGCGATCGAGCTGATGGACTCAATGGGAGTATGTCGCCATAACCGACACTTGTCATGGTAGTATAACTAAAATATGTGAGTCTACCCATGAGAGCGTGTACATCTCCGCTGAGCTTTGGGACATCTATATTAAAGGCTTCCGGGTTGATTGTGCAGACTATGAGATAGAGGTAAGCGAATAAAATGGCTGTCAACATGTAAGCGGCAATTGAACCGGCAATTCGCCGGTAGGTTATAGGTCCTTTCTTGAAGACATGCATCAAAATTATTGCTATTAGCGTTGCGGTCAGAACAGTTCTGAAACCGAGGGCCATAAACAGAGCTCTTGAACTTGGGTATGCGTATCCCCAGAAATGGGAACCCAAACCAATCGCAGCTATTATGGCTACGACTCTCGCCCAGTGTGGAGTTTGGCTGACCGCCATCACTCCGGTTATCAGCACTCCTATAAAAACCAGATGTATGGCAAATCCGCCAAAATCAGAATCAATGAAAGGATAAATTACAAAGGTCTCGAGCAAAAGCACAACAAGCAGTCCTGCTAGACCTACGTCTTCATCCCATAGCTTTCTAGAAGCCTTAGAAATCATGGTTTTAGTTGCATCCTCAGTAAATGGTTAACATTTTGGTCTTCTATGTAAAAGTTATGTTCACACTAAATATTATTAGTTGCGGTATATTATACCATAATATTAAACCTGGTTGTGAATTAATGAACTAGTCAGAGACCTCTAACGAAATAAGTTTGAAGGCTGACCGAATAGTGCAGTTTGTCAACATCTGTTCGAATGCCAAGACCCGTCACAGTAAAACTTACTTTTCACAAGTGTCCCAACGTTTAGTTGAATAAAGTCAATTGGTTATTAGTTTTAATCGTTTCGCTTTTGTAATCGGATTTTTCAAGTAGCTGATAAAGCAGCGTTCTTTCGAAAGCAGAGACGCTGAGCACCTGTAAAATTGTGTAGAGACTGGTCCGAATATTTAGCTGTTTTTTCATGATGGCCACAAGTACATAGACCGACACCGCTATCCATATT
>CAIRND010000519.1 GCA_903879825.1 uncultured Geobacteraceae bacterium | reverse complement strand
TCACCGGGCAGATCGTAAAAGATCCCCCCTAACTGAAGCGCCTCTGAAACCGACGACAGATGGCTTGTTTCGTCACTGGCAACAAATAATTCCGGAGGAATCGTCACACCCTCATTGGTGGCCCATTCAAGTAGATCAACCCGATTGATACGATAGCGGTCATCCTGCTTATGTGCCGGAAGGCCCCGGTTTTTAATCCAGTTCAACACTGTTTTTTCATCAACGCCGATTGCGGCGGCAAGATCAGTTACCTTTAAAAACATCTCGAAAATCTCCAGGGGGCGGCATCATTTCACGCGCACAGCGGTTATTGTGGCTGACGCGAGAAAAACAATAGGGCATTAGCAGGCACATCAACCTTCATAACTTACTGAATAAACTTGCTTTTTATCGTGTAAATTTTCAAGGAATGTACAAATAATAGTGTTAAAAGTAAAGGTTTATTTAGGTTGGATGATTATGAATATCTTACGGGCGGTGGTGCGGTAAATTCTTTTCTTTTTCTTGACCGTAAATGTTCTATGCCGTACATTTGCGCATATAGTAGATTTAGTGGTAGGAGGTGTTTAATGCAGGCGATGACTACGTTTGAAAAAGAAATCTTCCGTGACTTACGCGGTATGCCGCCGGCTTTTCAGAAAAAGATCGCTAACCTGGTACATCTTGTGAGAAAAGAATTTGCCCCATCAGCGGTGATTGAACAATCCGCAACCGAAGCGTTTTTATCAGTCTGCGGAAAATGGAAGGATACCAGAACAGTAGAGGAACAACTTGCCGAACTTTATGCTTCACGCTGTTCAACTGAACGGACGGAGCATGCATTTTGATCTGGCTTCTTGACACAAACATTTGCGTATATTTGATTAACGGCAATGATCAACTCAAGCAGAAAGTGCGTGACATTGGTGTTAGCAACATTGCCGTTTCAAATGCAGTTCTTGCGGAACTCTACTACGGTGCGTACAACTCTTTGAAGATCAAATCGAATCTTGCCACCATTGAAGCCTTCAGTAAATATCTCACTAAATTTTCCGATTCTGTAGAGTCAGCACTGTTGTTTGGTAAAATAAAGGCGGAACTCAAAAAGCAGGGAAAACCTATTGAGGATTTTGATATACTCGTCGCTTCAATCTCGATTGCCAATGATTGTATTTTGGTAACACACAACACCAACCATTTTTCTCGAATTTCAGATCTTCAGATCGAAGATTGGTTGACCGACTGACTTCAAAAGATCGCTGATGCCCTTTCCGTCTCAATCTACGCATTTTTCGATTCCTGCACCGACGCTCCCAACACCATTTCCAACGAAGAACGCCACCTTATGGGAGCATAATTTATGACACGCATGACCTACCCAATTCATCTGACAGCCGATACTATAGATGGTGGTTTCACTGTAACCTGTAGAGACTTTCCCGAAGCGATCACTCAGGCAGAAACGGTTACACAATCTGTGATCGAAGCCTCCGACGCTATTGATGAAGCTATCGCATCCCGTATGAAACGCAATGCGGATATACCAGAACCATCGCACAAGAAGCAGGGCGAATATATGGCGACGGTGCCACTCTCTACTTCGTTGAAAGCGGCTCTGTATATGGCAATGCGGGAAGACGGCATCAGTAAAAGTGAGCTTGCCAGGCGCATGGCGATTGACGAAAAAGAAGTGCGCCGAATGCTTGATCCTCGCCATCCATCAAAAACACCAGGCATGGAAAGAGCGTTAGCTTGTCTTGGTCGGTCGGTAGTTGCAGAATTTGCAAAGGCGGCTTAATAGCGAGACCGACGGCCATAAGCAGAAAACAAAACCCACCGTTAACCTCGTGTACCAAGGCTTAACGGTGGGTTTTTTAACATTAACTTTTAGCGGGAGATTAGAACGAATCAGAAACATTTTTTCGAAGCATCTTATTTTCCGTACATTGCCAACAGCTACATTTTTGTCATGTACATAATTCCGGCGTCGATGTTACCGGAATCATTGCCGGTGGTTCCAATGTAAGGAGAAAAAACGACTTCACATGCAAAACGATTAGGATACTGCATTGCTGGATTTGGAGATAATGATTCAGGCCCGTAAAAAAGGTTAAGATTTATTGCGGTACCGGAAAGATTAGTGATAATAGCGGTAGGAACTCCATTGTAGGAGTTATATGAGACCAAAGGTAAAAACTTTCCCGAAATATTAGCTGTAGTCGCTGTTATTGTTGGTGTAACTATTGCTGGCAACGCAAATAACGGGGTCGATATCGCTGGTATTGCTCCAACTGTGATTGGATTTGTATAAGGATATTTTGTTAGTTTCACGGTGCCTGTGTAGTTGACGTTGTCTGGCGAATTAATATCCACCTCTAAGCTGGTATAAGCATCATTATATACCCATTTTCCTGACGTTTCTGATGTTGCAGCACTGCCTCCCCCTCCCCCACATCCAGAAAGAAACACACACTGTGCCACGAGGAAAATCACCATTAAAATAAGTTTCTTCATATAACTCCCATAAAAATTATTTCAGTAATATAGTTTCATACCGATTGATAACGCAAGTTAAAAGACGTCCCATTATTATTGCCGTAGCAACCATTAGAAAATAAACATATATCATCCTTATGCACTACGGCTAAACTTAATTTCATCATTTTTCTATCTTGACAACCGTCAGTACCTTACTTTTCTTTTGCCATCTTTAGGCGGGCCGCGATTTCTTTATCTCACTACGGTTAGAGTGGAGGCGTAGGTCTTTTGGCACTGGTATTCTTGCGTAGAATGTTTGGCCTATCCGTGCTAAATAATCCATATATTTTCCCCCTATATTGTATAAAAGCAATCAGACGCTCCGAGGCAGCACTATGGACCACGAACTTACTTCTCAACTCAAACAGGTACTCACCTCACTACAGCTGCTGCTACCGAAACCGGTGGCTGCGATCGACTGGGCGGTATGCCACGCGGCAAACTGGCGGCGGCACTCTTTCAGCGGTTATCTGGAACAGGTTGAAAGTATCGAGCAAATTTCGCTTGATGACCTGCTCGGCATTGACGAGCAGAAACGGGTGGTTGAAGAGAACACCTGCCAATTTCTGGCCGGTTATCCTGCCAACAACACCCTGTTGTGGGGGACGCGCGGTACCGGAAAATCCTCTCTGATCCGGGCGATGCTCAACAATTACGCCCCGCAGGGACTGCGGATTGTGCAGGTCGATAAAAACGACCTGATCCATCTGCCGGACATCGTTGACTGTATCAAGCGGCTGCCGTACCGATTTATCATCTTCTCTGACGATGTTTCCTTTGAAGTAGGCGAATCGAGCTACAAAATGCTCAAAAGCGCTCTCGACGGCGCAGTCTATGCGCCCCCCGATAACGTTCTGATCTATGTCACCTCAAACCGCCGCCACCTGCTGCCTGAGTTTGAAACGGACAATCGCGGTGCCATGCTGATAAATAACGAGTTGCACCACGGCGAAGCGATTGAGGAGAAAATATCGCTCTCCGGCCGTTTCGGGCTCTGGATCGGCTTCCATCCATTCAGCCAGGATCAATACGTCTGCGTCGCCCGTCAGTGGGTCGGCAAACTCTTTAAAAAGCAGGGTTCATCGCTCACCTGGACAGATGAAACCCGGGCGGCGGCTATTCAGTGGG
>CAIRND010000518.1 GCA_903879825.1 uncultured Geobacteraceae bacterium | reverse complement strand
CTCCGGATAGTCGTTTTCGGCGATCGCATTTTTAAATACCTGGTAGATAGAAGCTATACGCCTCTGCAGAACGTCCATGAAGCGGAGCAGAATTGGCGGTTTTATCTTGCGCTTGATTAGATCGTCAACAAGAACGCGCAGGTCGATGGATTGCTTGGAGTTGGAAGAGGGGTGGACACAGATATGCCCCTGTTTATTGATCGAGAACAGATCGTCACCCCAATTATCCAGGTTGTAAGTTTTTGCGGAATCATTGATTGACCAGCGTTCCATAGAAAATCCCTCACTTTTTGATGTTGAAAGCCCATCATTCATTCATTCGCAGATACGCCAGACGGTCCCAAGCTAAAGAATATTTGACGCGATCTCCGCCAACTCAGATCTCTCACCCTGAGTCAGTGTGACGTGCCCGGCTATGGCCTCATCTTTGAACCTCTCCACCAGATAGGTCAGTCCATTGGAGGAAGCATCGAGGTACGGGTTGTCGATCTGCGCCGGATCTCCGGTGAAAATCAGCTTGGTATCAATGCCCGCTCTTGTCACGATAGTTTTGATTTCATGTGGTGTCAGGTTCTGTGCCTCGTCAATAATCATGTACTGGTTGGGGATTGAACGACCTCTAATGTAGGTCAGCGCTTCAATATCCATAATCCCCGCAGCAACCAACTCCATGTGACCCTTGACAAGCACTCCGAATTCTTTTTCCTCTTGATCCGCCTGTGCTTGTTTATTTGCCTTGGTCAGGCGTTTCGCAGACTTTACCACTTTCATTTTTGGAGCAACCAACCCGGACATGAGATATTCTATATTGTCATAGATGGGTTGCATATATGGTGCAAGCTTCTCATTAATGTCGCCGGGAAGAAATCCAATATCTTTGCCCATAGGAAATACCGGGCGTGAAACCAGCATTTTTTTATAGATAAACTCATCGGTTACTTTTCGCAGTCCCGCAGCTATGCTCAGTAAAGTTTTTCCTGTTCCGGCCTTGCCAACCAGAGTCACCAGCTTGATATCATCGTTCAGCAGAAGGTCCATTGCCATCTCTTGCTCACTATTTCTCGGCGAAAGACCCCACGCCTCCAAATCCGACCTTATAGGCACTAACATATCTTGCGTCTTGTCGTACCGTTTTATAGCGCTTCCTTCTTCTGTGAAAACAAACTGGTTCGCGTTGAGATGATCCAGGAACTCAGAGTGACCTGAGTACAGAGTTTCAAAATCCACTTTATCGTTTTCGTAAGACTCTGAAGATATGCCTAAGGCATCCGCCTTTATACGGAGGTTGGTGTCTTTGGTGATTAATACGGTGGGATTGGTGTCGTGCTTCTGAATGAAAAGGGCAATAGCGAGTATACGGTTGTCGGCAATCTTTGGGTCCATCTCGGAAGGGAGCAGATTCATGGCATCTTGTCTGCTGAAGCCCACAGAAACAATCCCTTTACCGACCTTGACTCCTTCTATCAAAGAACCTTGCTCTCTAAACGAGTCCATTATTTTACTAAACTGCCGTGCGTTTCTCCCAAGCTCATTCATCTCTTTTTTGAAATGATCAAGCTCTTCTATGACAGTCATAGGTATAATGACATTGTTGTCATCGAAATTAAAAATCGACTGACAGTCGTGAAGCAGGATGTTGGTGTCCAGGATGAAGTTTTTAATCATGTTTGGTCATATCCTTAGTATGTTTATTTTTTACATCAGTGGGATTTCTTTTTCGACCGTGGTAGCCAGGCCTCCAGCTTCACAAGCAAATCATCCAAAATAAGCGGCTTGGGGAGATGATCGTCCATCCCCGCAGCAATGCACCCGTCACGATCCTGCTTAAAGGCGTTTCCAGTGAGCGCAATTATCGGGAGAGTGTGGTGCCGCACAGCTGAATTCGGATCGCGGATGATAGTGGTGACTTCGTAGCCGCTCATGCCCGGCATCATGCAGTCCATCAATACCAACTCATAGTCATGGCTCTCAAGCGCCTGTAATGCTTCCTTGCCGTCACCGGCTACATCCACTTGATAACCGTGGTATTTCAGCAGTCTGGGTACTATTATCTGTGCAGTGGGGTCGTCCTCGGCCAACAGGATGCGGATTTCATTTGCTGCTGGTTTTGATGGAAGTGCCGACACTTCGTGCGTGCCAAAAGCAGAGCAGCCACGCTGGCCTGTCTCAACCCCCGCTTTCTTACCAAGTACAACGGTGAACCAAAAGGTGGAGCCTTGGCTGTCGGTACTCTCCACGCCGATACTTCCCCCCATCAATTCTACCAGACGCTTGCAAATAGCCAGCCCCAGACCGGTTCCGCCATATGTGCGCGTGGTGGAGCTATCGGCCTGGGTAAATGGCTCGAAAATATGCTGCAATTTGTCGGCCTCAATACCTATGCCGCTATCATGAACCAAAAACCGAAGGGTGACAGAGTGTTTATTTTCGGTTTCCATCCGGATGTGAGTCGCTACGGTGCCACGGTGAGAAAATTTGACGGCGTTGTCGACAATGTTGGTGATGATCTGGCGGATCCGCCCTGCGTCACCATTTACAATGGTTGGAACTTCGGGATCAATCAACGAAACGAGCTCTATCCCTTTTTCCTGAATGCGGCTGGAGAAACGTTTGATGGTATCGAGAACCATCACTCTCAGGTCAAAGTCTGACACTTCCAGTTCCAGCCTGTCTGCTTCGATTTTGGAGAGGTCGAGGATATCATTAAGCAGGCGCACCAGTTCGATGCCGGAGCTTTTTGCACTTGCGGAGTATTCGTACTGTTCCGGGGTCAGATCGGTATGCTGCAGCAGTTCGATCATACCGATGACGCCGTTCATCGGCGTGCGGATTTCGTGGCTCATAATGGCCAGAAATTGGCTCTTGGCGCTGTTGGCTGATTCTGCGGCGGCTTTAGCCTGGCGCAGATCCTCTTCCGTTTGTTTGCGCTCGGTGACGTCAGATGCCATGGTCAGAAGTACCCGTTTACCCTTACTGACTTTTTTCAATGGTGTTGTCTGGAAATCCCAGATTCTTATTAAACCGTCTTTTGCGATAACTCTCAATTCACCGTTTTTTACCGTTTGATCAACGCTGAACAGATTATCGACATCCCTTATTTTGGTTTCAGTTCTCTTCCCGTAAGCCCGTTCCGTCCAGTCGCCAACCGTGGGAATATCCTCCAGCGTGTATCCTGAAAGGTTCGTCCAGCCGATACTCAGTTGTAGAACTCTGTCGTCTTCATCATGAATCATTATTGGAATCGGCGAGCTGTCAACAGCAATTTGGAGAAGCGCCCGAGCCTTCCGGAGCTTGACTTTGCGTTTCTTCACACGCTGCTTCAACGCCAGAGATTGTTGCTCGATCATGCGGAATGCAAGAACGTTTTTGAGGGCCAGAGTGATCGAGGGCGAGAGAAGGCTTATGAACCCATCCGTATCGGCAATGTGCTCCAAGTCAGGCAGGTCAAATAACAGCAGCAAACCAACCAGTTCACCTCCCACAAGCAACGGGTAACGCGCCATGGATCGAACATCCGTTCGTAACAGCGAGGCTTGCAATGGATGATTTACTGGAAGTTCCTCGGGGATAAAGGGAAGTTTCTCAGGAGTCTTCTCATAACAGAAAATGTTGAGCTCGTCCGGGGTGAAGAGCGTATTCCGTTGTAATGGGCTGACATACAACAATTCATCAGTTGCTGGTTCAGCCCGATGAGCAAGAACCATCACTGTTCCAGCCCCGCTCAATTTACGTAGATGTTCGGCCAGTACCTCACCCAGCTTGAGCGGCGACGCGGCAACCAGCAGTTCCGTGATAAACTCGATGGGCACCAGCTGAATAGTCGGTGACAACGGTTGGACGTGTTCAATTTTATTCATATCAACCCGTCAGCCATTGGCTGTCTCCTGCCTTTGTACGATATTCAGGTAATTGACCGATTACAGCGGTGTGCCTTTTCATCAAACCACTTAATTCAGTAGCGCTTACCTGTGTGACGCGGAGCCTCTTTTTACGTTCCGAT
>CAIRND010000517.1 GCA_903879825.1 uncultured Geobacteraceae bacterium | reverse complement strand
TTCAAATTTTCCGGCAAAGACTCTTCCGGCAGATCTATGGATACAACCGGCGACCAGATCGACGGCTATTCCTTCAAAGGATTTTAAATAATTCAATCGCAGGTAAGTTTAATGTCCCAAAAGGGTCGCAGACATGTGACCTTTTTTTGATGCCACCATGACGACGCAACGATTCATTGCAAAGATGAAGTGATTATTGTAAAAATATTGTCCGGAATAAAAATGAGTTATCAGCCGCGCCTTCAACCAGGGAGATGAGATGAATCAACTGACGTTACAGGGTCTTGTCATAATCGAAGGTCGGGCCACTTACGAGAGGATTATTACATCAATTCGTGACATGGAGCCTGATGAAGCTATTCATCACATCCGGAACTTCCTCAAGATATATCCCGAGTTCGCCCAGGCACATAACGATCTGGCGGTGCTTTACTACCAATCCGGCAATGGATTGAAGGCATTGGCACACTACGAAAAATCTCATAAGCTTGAGCCATCCAACATCACTTACCGCAAAAATCTTGCCGATTTCTATTTTGTCGAACTGGAATGGGCCGATGATGCAATCCAAACCTATCTGGATATCCTGAAAGACAATCCGTTCGACGTTGAAACTCTTAATGCTCTTGGAACGATCAGCGTGCAGATCGGGCGGCGCGAGCAGGCCCGCCAGTATTTCACTCGAACATTACAGCTTGATGCGGTCAACAGTTCAGCACGACACGCCCTCCAGGAACTGGGTGGGCAGGTCCCCCCTCCTCAGCAACCAACACAGATAGCCGGTTCTCAAACCCAGCAGGCTCTGGCACAGAGCCCCGAGCAACGGTACCAACAGGCTCTGGAACTGGCAAACTCCGGTAAAATTAGCGATGCACTTCGCACTCTTGAAGAGCTTATCCACCATTTTCCAACTTATGCAGTTGCCCATAACGATCTGGGCGTACTCTATCAACAGGAAGGTGACCTGCTGCGCGCCCGCTGCCACCACGAAGAGGCGCTACGCTTACAGCCGGACAACCCGAATTTCCAGAAAAATCTGGCGGATTTACTCAACATTGTCTGTGGTGAAACCGAAGAAGCTCTGAATCTTTATGTAAAAATTCTCGGGACCAATCCGCGCGATATTGAGACCCTCACGGCAATCAGTCAGATTTGTATTGAAGCCGGCAAACAGGAAGATGCCCGCACGTTTCTTGAAACAATTCTGAAAATAGAACCATGGAACCGCGAGGCTGCTGCATCGCTCGACGCAATTTCCGCCACCGAACCTACTGCAGACCGCAGCGCAGAGGAGATACATACCGAAGCGTTAGGACTTGCTCAGCAGGGCCGACTGAGTGAAGCACACTCACTGCTTGAAGAACTGGTCCATACCAGCACCAATAACGCCCTACACCATAATGATCTTGGTGTTTTACGCTACCGTCTCGGCGACGTTGAGGGAGCGCAGCGCGCCTACGAACAGGCCGTTGAACTGCAGCCGACTAATAAAAACTTCCGCAAAAATCTGGCTGACCTCTATTTTATCGAACAAGGCATGGTCGATGATGCAATTCAAATATATCTTGATCTGTTTCGGTTGCACCCCAGAGATCTGGAAATCCTGACGGGGTTGGCTCAGATTTGTACCGCAGTCAAACGACCTGAAGAAGCAGAATTATTCTATCGCCAAGCCCTGGAGATCGAACCGTGGAATGAAAATATCAGGTCCGCGCTTCAGGAACTTTTAACATAAATGGCCTGTTAAAACAGACTATAACGGAAAAAACAATAAAAACTGTTTTACACTTATATGGAGGTGAAATATGAAAGTGGTTATATTGGCCGGTGGTTTTGGTACCCGAATCAGCGAGGAATCCCACCTTAAGCCAAAACCAATGATTGAAATAGGTGGAAAACCTATTCTCTGGCACATTATGAAGATTTACTCTCACTATGGTTTTAATGATTTTGTGATTTGTCTCGGCTATAAGGGATATTCAATAAAAGAGTATTTTGCCCACTATTTTCTCCATGAATCAGATATCACTTTCGATTTTCGCAACGACAACCAACGAATAATTCACCATCACTCTGCGGAACCATGGCGCGTCACACTCGTAAACACGGGCATTGAGACCATGACGGGCGGACGTGTCAGAAAGGCGCGACCTTATGTAGGCGAAGAGCCGTTCCTGCTTACCTACGGCGACGGTGTCAGTAACGTCGATATCAGAAAACTGGTGGATTTTCACACCGCTCACGGCAAGTACGCCACCGTAACATCAATTCAACCGGTTGGGCGATTTGGCGCTCTTGATCTTACTGATGATGATTTTGTTAAAGGGTTTCAGGAAAAGCCAAAGGGTGACGGGCTGTGGATTAATGGCGGCTTTTTCGTAATGCAACCGGAGGTATTCGACTATATTGAGGGTGATGAAACCATGCTTGAACGTGCTCCTCTTGAGATGTTGGCTGAGCAAGGACAATTGGCAGCCTATAAGCACGACGGTTTTTGGCAACCAATGGACACCTTACGCGACAAGACTCAATTAGAGGAACTGTGGGAATCAGGGAGTGCACCGTGGAAGTTGTGGTGACAGAAATGAGAAATGAGAGCAGGGAGCAGGGATTACTTCAAGCAGAGTTCTGGAAGGGCAGGCGAGTCTTTGTGACCGGACATACCGGCTTCAAAGGATCATGGCTCTGCCTTTGGCTGCACAGGCTCGGGGCAATCGTAACCGGCTACGCCCTGGCACCTCCGACAACTCCGAGCCTGTTTGAACTGGCTCGGGTTGATCAGATAATGACATCCATCATAGCTGATGTGCGTGACTTGAAACAACTTTCAGAAAGCATTGTGGCGGCTGCACCCGAAATAGTCCTTCACATGGCCGCCCAGCCGCTTGTACGTGATTCCTACAAAATCCCTGTTGAAACCTACTCCATTAACGTGATGGGAACAGTTCACCTGATGGAAGCGATTCGAGGCTGTCCGTCAGTCAAGGCTGTGGTGAATGTCACCACTGACAAGATATACGAAAACCGCGAGTGGGAATGGGGGTACCGTGAGAACGAGCCATTCGGTGGCCATGATCCTTACTCCAACAGTAAAGCATGCTCGGAACTGGTAACGGCCGCCTACCGTTCTTCATATTTTAATCCCGGCGATTATGACCGGCACGGTGTTGCAGTGGCAACCGCACGGGCCGGCAATGTCATTGGCGGTGGTGATTGGGCAACTGACCGGCTGATACCTGACATCATCCGGGCCATACTTGCCGGAGAGCCTGTTCGGATACGAAATCCAAATTCAATTCGCCCCTGGCAGCATGTTCTTGAACCGCTCAGTGGCTATCTTGATCTTGCCAGAAGGCTTTACATGGATGGTCCGGAATATGGTGGTGGATGGAATTTTGGCCCCGCTGACAGTGACGCTAAACCGGTGGGGTGGATCGTTAAGCGGATGTGCGAACTACGAGGAAACGGTGCCCGTTATGAGGTCGATAGCGGTGATCATCCACATGAAGCTCATTATTTAAAGTTGGATTGTTCAAAAGCTCGCATGAGGCTTGACTGGCAGCCACGGTGGGATTTAAACAAAGCATTAACTTCCATTTTAGAGTGGGTTACGATATATTCCACCGTCGGTGATTTAAGGGAATGCTGCCTGAGACAAATAAACGAATATGTTGATAGTTGATTGTTTTACCGTTGATGAGTTGAGGAGGAAAAATGCAAGCACTTAAAATAATACAACAGGTTTCTACTGATGGTTATCTACATATAAAAATTCCACCAGATTTTTCTGCGAAGCGCGTGGAATTGATAATTCTGCCAATTTCGGAGTCACTGGTCGAATCAGCTTCAACCACAGTTAAAGAGCCAGAATTTGAATGGGATATCGACTACGAAACTGCAGATGCAAGTTTTGGTCAGACGATGCATACGTTTGAAATGCTCGATCAGGAATGTGGACAAGAGGATCCTTCAAAATGGAAATAACTGCAGGAGCTGTTTACTGGGCTGAGATTGCCTTCACCGATGCAAAGGAGAAGAAAGTTCGTCCTGTAGCTATCATCGAAGTATCCTCAATGCATGATTTAATCTGTCTACCTCTCACATCTAACCTTACGTACATGGATACGTATGATTGCGTGCTTGAGACTGCAGATGTTGTTGAAGGCAAGATTCAGCGATCACGCGTCGTTATGAAAAGAGCCTTTGCGATTCATCGTACGCTGCTAAAAAATAAAACAGCGCAGCTTACGAGTGCTGCCCTGGAAAAGCTTCTGCGCCAGTTTATTCTAGCCAAGACCGCCAACTTTTACCGAACTGTCCATGCCGCACCCAAAAAAAACTTTACCCCCGGCGACCGGATTTCCTACGCCGGGCGGGTATTTGATGAGCGAGAAGTAACCACATTGGTTGATTCATCGCTTGATTTTTGGCTCACGACCGGACGCTATGCAGAGAAGTTTGAAAAAGACTTTGCCGCTTTCCTTGGTGTTCAGCACTGCTCACTGGTCAACTCAGGTTCATCGGCAAATCTTCTTGCTTTCATGGCGCTAACCTCGCCCAAACTTGGTGAGCGCAGAATCAGGCCAGGGGATGAAGTCATTACCGTTGCTGCAGCATTCCCAACGACTGTTGCCCCCATTATCCAGTTCGGCGCTGCGCCTGTTTTTGTCGATGTATCGCTACCCACCTACAATATAGATGTGACGCAGCTCGATGCAGCCCTTTCCGATTGTACCAAAGCGGTTATGGTTGCCCATTCCCTGGGCAACCCTTTTGATTTGACTGCGGTCAAGGCCTTTTGTGATAAGAACAACCTCTGGTTGATTGAGGACAACTGCGATGCACTTGGTTCGCGCTACCAACACAACGGCGTCTGGAAATACACCGGCACGGTAGGCCACATCGGCACTTCCAGCTTTTATCCGCCACATCACATGACTATGGGTGAAGGTGGCGCGGTTTACACAGACGATGCATTACTTCATCGCATTGTGGAATCATTCCGTGACTGGGGACGCGATTGCTGGTGTCCCTCCGGCAAGGACAACACCTGTAGTAACCGTTTTGGCCAGCAATTTGGGGAGCTCCCATTCGGCTATGACCATAAGTATGTTTACTCGCATTTCGGCTACAACCTGAAGGTCACTGACATGCAGGCGGCGGTTGGTTGTGCCCAGTTGGAAAAACTGCCCGGATTTATCGAAGCTCGCAAAAAGAACTGGAAGTTGTTGCGTGATGGGTTGACAGGTCTTGAAGACAAGCTTGTTCTGCCTGAGGCTACAGAAAACTCTGATCCATCCTGGTTTGGTTTTCTGTTGACGGTGCGCGAGGGAAGTGGCCATACCCGCGACAAGGTGGTAAACCATCTTGAGGGTAAGGGGATTCAGACTCGCATGCTCTTTGCCGGGAATCTGATTAAGCACCCCTGTTTCGACGAGATGCGCAGGGAAGCAAAAGGGTACCGTGTTATTGGCGACCTGACCACAACTGACCGCATCATGAATGACACCTTTTGGATTGGGGTTTATCCGGGGATGACGGAAGAGATGGTGGGGTATATGGTGGATACGATTAAAGGGGTATGCCGGTAGGTACTGTTCTCAGAATATTATTCTGTTTTTAATGGCGTCCCTGGAGGTTTAAATGACCAAATTAAAAGAGTTGGCGATAAGAGAACTCAATAATTTTAATTCTATAGAAATGGCTAAACTTTATGATCTTATGCAAGTTATAAAGGTTAAAAATCCTATAGTCCCACCAAAAATAAACATCTCATACCTAAAGGTTAGAGAAGCGCTTCACGGTTCTACAGGTTCTTTTTCTGAGGATATTTTGCATGAAAGAGAAGAGATAATATGAAGTTTTTCTTTGATACATCTGCGCTGGTAAAGTTTTTCTATGTAGAGAGCGGTACGGAAATTGTTACACAGATCATGGAACATACTGCTTCTGAAATATGGATTTCAGATTTAGCTCGCCTTGAGTTTACAAGCGCACTTTACAGGCGCTTCCGTAATAAATCTCTTGATGAGATTAGATTACACACAGCCACTACCTATTTTGATAAACAGTTGATTAGCTTCAATGTAGAACCATTGAATCAGCTGGTAATAGATGAGGCAGCTTTGTTCCTGAAAAAGTTTGGCAAAGAGTATGGTTTGAGAACATTGGATGCGTTACATTTGGGAACATACAGCCTTATCTCTGAACAGGGATGGTGTTTTGTTACTTCCGATACAGTTCTGGCAGATGTTGCAAAACTGGCAGGTTTTTTGGCGTTGAATCCTCATCAAATTACAGATATAGACTTGAATACTTGGATTGCTGTTCATGGATGACAAAGAGATGACTGGGTATATGGGCGACATACTTGTGCCGATACCTGATCTTGAGTTAGCCGTTCTCATCGGCAGCCGGGCTACCGGCACCGCTCGCCCGGACAGTGATTGGGATATTGCTATCCAGTGGTGTCGTGGAATGGATTTTATCCAGCAACTCGCAGCCACCGAACATCTCCGTATGGCGCTGGCAGAAAAACTTGGTGTACCCATGCAGAATATAGACCTTATTGATCTTCCCACGGCTCGACTTACAATGAGGGCAGTCGTTGCTGAAGAGGGGCTCCCCATCAGTGGGGGGGAGAGTCTGGCATGGCACCGATTTCTGCAGCGGACGTGGCGAGAACTTGAAGAGCAGTACTGGGAGAAAACGTATGCGGCTTGACCT
>CAIRND010000516.1 GCA_903879825.1 uncultured Geobacteraceae bacterium | reverse complement strand
GCCATCCCCTCGGCGATCAAGGTCTTTAACTGGATATCGACTCTGTACAAGGGGTCAATCTCGCTGGAAGCACCCATGCTCTTCGCCCTCTCCTTCATTCTGCTCTTCTCCATCGGCGGCTTAAGCGGCCTGATCCTCGGGGCGGCCGCCACCGATGTGCACGTGCATGATACACATTTTGTCGTCGGTCACTTCCATTACGTCATGTTCGGCGGTACCGGCTTCGCCATTTTCGCCGCCATGCACTACTGGCTGCCCAAGTTCTACGGTCGCCGCTATGCCGAGAAACCGGCTATTGTTGCCTGGGCGCTGATGTTTACCGGTTTCAACGTACTCTACTTTACCATGCAGGTGCTGGGGATGAAGGGAATGCCGCGCCGCTATTATGATTATCTGCCGGAGTTTGCCCCGCTCAACCTGGTTGCCACAATCGGCAGCTGGGTTCTGGCTGTCGGGCTAGTCATTATGGTCATTAACCTGTTTCGGGGGCTGTGGTGGGGGGTGCCGTTCGAGGGTAATCCCTGGGGCGGGGCCTCGCTGGAGTGGACTGTTCCGACGCCGCCGCCGACGGAGAATTTTGTCGAGGAACCGGTTGTGACGCATGGGCCGTATGATTTTAGTAAAACGGGGCAGGTATGAGCCATCCCGAACATAATGACATCTTTGGCGCCAAGCTCGGCATGTGGCTGTTCCTCTTTACCGAACTGCTGCTCTTCGGCGGGCTGTTTCTGCTCTATGCGGTCTATCTCAAGCGCTATCCACACGAGTTCGCGACGGGAGGAACCCGGCTCGACTGGGTGCTCGGCTCGGTCAACACGGTTATTCTGCTCACCAGCAGCCTCTGTGCCGCCATGGCGCTCACCGCAGTACAGCGCAACCAATCGCGCCGCGCCGTGATGCTTCTTGGCGGGACAATAGCCTGTGCCGCCGGTTTCTTGGTTATCAAATATATCGAATGGAGTGCCAAGATCGGCCATGGCATCTATCCCGGCTCAGAACATCTGCAAGCCGGTCCGCCCGGCGAATCTATTTTCTTCAGTCTCTATTTTCTCTCTACCGGCATTCACGGCCTGCATGTGCTTATCGGGGCGGCGCTTCTGGGCTGGATAACGGTCAAGGTCAACGGCGGGTCGGTCAACGCAGACAACTATATCCTGTTGGAGAACGGGGCGCTGTACTGGCATCTGGTTGATCTGATCTGGATATTCATTTTCCCGCTGTATTATCTGATTTTATGACGGGCTGACATTGGAATCCTGGTAGGGTGGGCAAGTTTTATCTGCCCACGCGGAATGATGCTGATATAACCGCAAATCGGTGGGCATAAAATCCTGCCCACGTCAGTAAACCTGTGGCGGTGATACTGGACGGGACGCTGGAGCGTCCATGGATAGAAAACATCAAAAAAGCTTGTCTTGAAAAAATGTTTGTCTGACAGTTCCTAACCATAACCGGAGAATGAAAAATGCAAAACCAACCAGTAACCGAAGAACTCCTTAAAGAGATGACCGAAAAAATAGTCCGCGAAGTCAATCCCCGCAAGGTGGTACTGTTTGGCTCATATGCTCGGGGCACTGCTCGCCCGGATTCTGACCTTGATTTTCTGATTATCGAGGACGGTGCCTTTAACGCCCAACGCAGCCGTCGTGCCGAGATGACGCGGCTCTGGATGCTTTTTCCAGATCTGCGGATACCTATAGACTTTCTTGTTTACTCTTCAGAAGAAGTTGCCAATTGGCAAGACTCCAAAAATCACGTAATCCACCATGCAATGAATGACGGGAGGATACTGTATGAATGTTAGTCGGGAGGTATCCGTTTTACTGGCAATGGCAGTCAAAGATATTGATCTGCTACGATTCATTGTCTCCTCGGATCTGGTTGCCGATGAAATTTTTGGCTTTCATGGGCAACAGGCAGTTGAAAAATCCCTGAAAGCATGGGTTTATCTTGCTGGCGGCACGTTTGACCGGATACATGATTTAAGGAGATTACTGATTGTTCTTCAAGACGCAGGATTTAATGTTGAGCAGTACAAAGAACTGATTCTGTTGAACAGCTTTGCGGTACAATTCCGTTATGAGGCAATGGAAGAAGAGGATGTTCCGCTAGATCGTACTGATACACTCCGCAAGGTTGAGGCTCTTTACAAACATGTTCTGGAAGAGCTGAAAAAACGACAGTAGGAGTAAAAAAAATGACCCTGCCAAATAAATTAGGCCTAAACGACGAAGTAGAGCTGGCTCGCGCCGAAGAACGGCTCAGCAAGGCCAAAGCCTACCAGATGTTTGCCAATGGTATACTGGACAGTTTGCCCGCGGGGTGTTGGCACTCCTTGGTCGCGATCCACAGTTATTTGTTTTCGGACATCTACTATTTTGCCGGACTGATCCGCACGGTCAACATCGCCAAGGGCAGCTTTCGCTTTGTGCCGGTCATGTATCTGGAGTCAGCCCTCGAAAACGTCGAAGCCATGCATCAATCAACCTTCGATCAGATCATCGAAAAATACGTGGAGATGAACATAGCCCACCCATTCCGCGAGGGAAACGGCCGCAGTACCCGCATCTGGCTCGACTTGATACTTAAAAAGGAGATCCAGCGAGTGGTTGATTGGAGCCGTGTTGACAAGAACGATTACCTGCAGGCAATGGAGCGCAGTCCGGTCAAGGACATCGAAATTAAAGTGCTTTTGAAGCAGGCCCTGACCGACAAAATCAATGATCGCAACCTGTATATGAATGGCATTGATGCCAGCTATTTTTATGAAGGTTATCTGCTGTATAAAACCGTTGACTTGGGGGGAGAAGAGCTTTGACCTTTACCAAAGAGCCTTTTTAAAAAGGTTTTTTTATGAGCTTGATGAGCAAGTGGTAAGTTCCATTTTGGAACATACCACGGCCCACGGTGCGAAACCGGGTAAAACGCAGACCGAGGCGGTCAAGTATTACAACCTCGCCGCCATCATCGCCGTTGGCTATCGGGTCAACTCCAAGCGGGCCACCCAGTTTCGCATCTGGGCTACCAGCATCCTGAAAGAATCTGCAGGCCGATGAGATTAAAGACCTCAACGGATCAGGTGTAGGAAGGAAAGTAAATGAACGAAGAACATCACATCGTAAGCTACAAAAAACTGGTCGGTATCTGGCTGGCTCTGCTG
>CAIRND010000515.1 GCA_903879825.1 uncultured Geobacteraceae bacterium | reverse complement strand
GGCTTACAAGGAATGGTTCAAGTACGGGAGAGGGGTTGTTAATTATCTGGCGGTACCGGAAATGCCGGAAGATACCAAAAACACCAAATTTGCTCTGCCGGGGGCGATCATCAATAATGGTGATATCAAAGGCGCACGTATAATTACCAATCACCAGGATGAAGGCCTGATCAACAGCATCACAGAAAACGTTGCTCATGCGTGGTACGAAGGAAGTGGCAGTCATCACCCTTGGGAAGGTGTCACTAAGCCGCATTACACTGATTTCCAGGATAACGGTAAATATTCCTGGTGCAAGGCTCCGAGACTTGACGGTAAGGCGGTGCAGGTTGGCCCGCCGGCGCAGTTGTTTGCGGCTTATGCCGGGGGTAATCAGAAGGTTAAAAAGCTGGTGGATGATAGTTGTGCCAAGATCGGTGTCGGAGTGGGGGATCTGCATTCAACCATGGGACGTCTTGGCGCCCGCGCGATCCGCGCTCACCTGATGGCGGATTATTCGATAGAGTATCTGGATAAGCTGATAGAGAATATTGGCAAGGGTGACAAAACTTATGCCAACCACACCGAAATGCCTACAGGCGAGTATCGCGGCGTCGGTTTCCATGAAGCGCCACGTGGTATGCTTTCGCACTGGATTGTCATAAAGGACAAGAAAATTAAAAACTATCAGGCGGTCGTGCCTTCCACCTGGAACGCGTCACCACGCGATGAAAAAGGCGTCATGGGAGCGTATGAAGCTTCGTTGATAGGAAACCCGGTAGCGGATAGCGAAAAGCCGTTGGAAGTGTTGCGTACGATTCATTCATTCGATCCCTGCATCGCCTGTGCGGTTCATACGATCGACCCTGAAGGGAAAGAAATTACGAAAGTGAAGGTGATGTAAGTGAAAACACTTATTTTTGGCGCAGGAAATCTGCTTCTGTCCGACGAAGGCTTCGGCGTCCATTTTATCAACTATCTGCAGCAGCATTATCGTTTCCCCGAAGAGGTGGAGCTGTATGACGGCGGAACGCTTGGTATTATGGTCTGCCATATGCTGGAAGATGCCGACCACGTTTATCTGGTAGACGTGATCGAAGCCACAGGGGCACCGGGCGAGATTTTCCGATATGAGAAGGAAAATTTTATGCTGGGGAGGTTGCCGATTAAGATGTCGCCCCACCAGATCGGTATTCAGGAGGTGCTGGCCCTGTCCGAACTGCGCGACCGCTGCCCGGACAAAGTATCTCTGTTCGGTATCATTCCGCTATCCTACGAAGCGGGGGTAGAATTATCGCCGCTGCTGGCGGATAAACTGCCCGGTTTGGCTGAGTTGGTAGTGGCGGAGTTGCGGGCGGTTGGGCATGTGATCGAACCTAAATAGTAGGAGCATTGCTCTAGTAAAACAGAAACGCCGGATCCTTGTTAAAGGGTCCGGCGTTTTAATTATTCTGCAGCGTCTTTCTGTATCAGTTCAACTATTTTCTTATACAGGTCATCGCCATCTTTGCCGGTCACTTTTACTTTGTCAACAACTGCCACCGGTTGATTGCGGCAGCTGCCGCACTGCTTGACGCAGCTCTTTATTTTGATGTTCAGATCCGGAAATTCTTCTTCAAGACGCCGGACGACCTTGCCTTTGCCACTGTTCTTTTCACAGAAACGAATCTTCATGCCCATAAGTTACACCGCCAGCGGGGAACCGGCCGGAACAACAAAAACCCTCTGGGCCATTTCTCCATCAATCATCAAAATACCATGACCGTTGTCACCAACGAGTTTCAGCTTGGCAATCAGATCGCGATCATTGTTTTCTTCTTCAATCTGCTCGGTAATAAACCATTGCAGAAAAATCTGGGTGGCATGATCCTTTTCCTGGACGGCCTGTTCGCTCAGGTTGTTAATGCAGGAGGTAATCATCTGCTCGTGGCCAAGAGTCTTCTGCACCAGTTCGAGTAGGGATTTATATTTATTTGGTACCGCTTTACTGGCAGGGATGGAAACCACAACGCCCTGATCGGTCAGGTAGGTATAAAACTTCATGAAGTGAATCATCTCTTCGCGATACTGGACAAAAAACCAGTTAGCGGCGCCTTTTAGTCCCATCTCGTTGGCGCAGGAGGACATGACAAGGTACTGGTGAGCGGAGAAAAGCTCGAGATTCATGTGGG
>CAIRND010000514.1 GCA_903879825.1 uncultured Geobacteraceae bacterium | reverse complement strand
TCTTTGGGTGAGGATGCGGTTATCCGTATTCTTGACAAAGAGAGCATCGCCAGTGATCTTAAGGGTTTAACACTTGAAAATCTCGGCGTCAGCGAGCGGGAGATCAAGCGACTACGCAGAAAAATCCGTGAACCATATGGAATGGTGCTGGTAACCGGACCGACCGGATCTGGTAAAACCACAACGCTCTACGCCGCTTTGACCGAAATTCATACCGGCGAGGATAAAATAATTACCATTGAAGATCCGGTTGAATACATGTTGCGTGGTGTATTGCAGATACCGGTCAATGAAAAAAAAGGGCTGACTTTTGCCAAAGGGTTGCGCTCGATTCTTCGCCATGACCCCGATAAGATTATGGTCGGAGAGATCCGTGACTCTGAAACGGCACAGATCGCCGTTCAGTCCGCGCTGACCGGACATCTGGTATTCACCACCGTTCACGCCAACAATGTTTTTGATGTTATCGGACGTTTCATTCACATGGGCATTGACCCGTATAATTTTGTCTCATGCCTTAACTGTGTCCTGGCACAACGACTGGTGAGGAAGGTCTGTCTCGCCTGTCGTCGTCCGGTACAGTACACTGATGAGCAACTTATTGATGGTGGTGTTGACCCGGAGCGTTTTCGGGGCATGACGCTGTACGAATCGCATGGCTGCGATGAATGTCATGGTACCGGTTACCGTGGCCGTGTAGCTATTGTCGAACTACTGGAACTGAACGACCAGATTCGTGATCTCATTATTGCCAAAGTTCCCGCCACTCAGTTGAAAAAAGCCGCCCGCGAAGCTGGTGTCATGTTTTTGCGCGATTCAGCCGAAGAAAAGTTGGCGGCTGGTATAACAACACTCAAGGAGATAAACCGCGTCACGTTTGTTGAATGACCGGAATAGGACACGCCATGTTGTTTACCAGTAATATTATTGGCATAGAACTCAACCAACACGGGGTAACCTGTGCCCTGACAGCTGGATCAGCGGCCTCCCCACGCGTTGAGCGGGTAGCTGCCGTGCCGTTTGCCCCACATACGGTGCAGGTTTCACTGCGTGAGCAGAATGTACTTAATCCTGAAGCATTCGTGGCAGGTTTAAAATCGGCCTATAATCTTTTGCTATGCCGATCAACCAGGGTTGCGATCTCTCTGCCGGATGCGACCTGTAGAATCATGCTGATTGACCTTGAAGGACGTTTCAAAAGCCGCTCGGAAGCTATCGATCTGATCCGCTGGAAATTGAAAAAAAGTATCCCGCTCGAAAGTGCCGATACCCATCTTGATTATCAGCAGTTGACGGTACGTGAAAATGGTGATCTGGCACTGTTGGTGGCAATCGCATCACGCGCAGTCATTTCCCAATATGAAGATTTGATTACGCAGGCAGGTCTTTCCCCGGCTCGCATTGATTGTAATACGTTCAACCTCTGTCGTCTTTTTGATAATCGTATTTCACTTCATGATGACTGCATCCTTATCTCTTTTTATGGTAGCACCTTGTCCATAGTGGCATTTGCCCAGGGAATTCCTGAATTCATTCGTAGTAAGGAGTTATTTGGAACTTCTGCCGCAGACAGCCGGGTGTATATGGAAATAAACAGTTCTCTGCTTGTTTATAAAGAACGGTTTCCAGACCAACTTGTGCAGACGGTTTTCTATATAGCATCACCGGATGTCGCCCAACAATTTCAGGAAATGATCGCCGAAGCAACCGGCCTGACTCCGATATTACTTGAAACGAAGGGAGTGGTTACACCGGGCAATTATGCGCCGGGTGACCAGAATCAACTATTCCCCTGCAGTGCTGCACTTGGCGCGGCTTTGAGGAGTGCGTAATGCGTTTTACTATTAATCTTGCAACACGCACCTATCTTGACCACCGTCTGCTGAACAGACTTGCGTTCGTTGTCATTGTGGTACTTCTAGGCATTTCCGTATGGAACGTAAGCCGTGTATCATCAAACATGGGAGAACAGAGCCGCTTAAACAGCGAAATTACAGCGATTCAAAGCAGGCTTGGTGCGAAACCGAGTGGCATTTCCGAAGCTGATTTCAGTCGCCAGAGTACGCGTATTCGTTTCTACAATGAAATAATCGAACGTAAGAGCACACACTGGCTTGGTGTGCTCGAGTTGTTTGAAACAGTTACGCCAGAGGGAGCATCGCTGTCATCACTTTCACCCGGAAAAACAGGTAACGAGTGGAAAGTTGAGGGGAACGCTCGATCCTTCAAAACTATTCAGCAGTATCTTGAAAAGCTGGAAGGATCTAAAAACTTTTCAAATGTCTTGTTACTGTCACATCAGAATATGGTAGCCGGTGAAAATTCGCGTGGCGTACAGTTTTCAATATCATGTAAGGTAATGAATTGATGAAACAGTATATTCTCGAAATAATCCGTCAAAAGTGGCGACACCTCAGTATTATTGTCACCCTGTTGCTACTCAATATAGCACTGAGTGTTGTGGTATCTCACTATCAACTCCCGGCACTGGCAGACCTTCAAACGAAGTGGAATAGTATGCGTCACCAGGCTGCCACAGTTGGAAAGATTGATGCCACTGCCCGCTATCAGCAGGGTGTTGCTGACCTGGAAAAGCTGAGCGCCAAAATTCCTGAGAAACGTGAATTTGCCAGGGTATTAAGTGATTTGTTTGAATCAGCGGCGGGCAGTGCTGTTGAAATGGGCACAATCACCTATAAACCGGTGCAAATAAAAGGTGAAGCGCTGCTTTCATATGAGTTGTCACTTTCAGTGAGTGGTAGTTATGCTGCGGTAAAAAGCTATCTGTCTGATCTTCAGTTAAATCCGGAATTACTTGTGGTTGATACGGTCTCTCTGACAAATAAGGACCTTTTTAGCGAAAACGTCGTCATGAATCTTCATCTTACGGTATATCTTCGGGGTGGCGCATGAATCGACAGCGCCTCATTCTGTTTATCCTGGTAATACTTCTTGTGGTTGCCGCATTCTGGAGCTATAGCGCGATGCCGCGTCTGAAAACAGCCACCGTGACAATCAGTAAACCGGTTCAGCCGGCAAAACAGATTGTAGCCACTGCAAAAACAGCAGCACGTGAAAGTGACGATGGCACCGTACTTAAAATTGATCTGCTTGATAAGGAACCATCCGGCTTCTCCGGGTATCGGCGCAATATTTTCAAGCCGGTTTTTGTAGACGAAGTGAAAGCGGCAAAACAAAAGATTGTTGTACTTAAGCCGGCAGCGCCGCCCGTTAAGGTGATAGTACCTCCGGCTGAGCAGGTGATCGCACAACCGGAAACAGCCCCATTGGCGCGCTTCACTTTTTTGGGTTTTATTAAAAAAGGTGCGGTGAAAACAATTTTTCTGTCAAAAGACAAAGATATCCTGCTGGTGAAAACAGGCGATAAAATTGCTGGTCGCTATGAGGCGACCGAGATTACAGATCAGGCACTTACGCTGACGGTGACTGATACCGGTGACAAAATAGTTATACCTCTGGTTGAAAACCGGCCGCTTGCGGCGGGTAAATCAGCAAATTAATACCACTAAGGAGACGCACTGAATGCGCTACCTGAGTCTTACCTTACCGAGTGTTTTAATCATATCGTTTGCCCTTCTTTCCGGCTGTGCTTCCACCGCTGCGAAAACTTTTAAGGCTGCGGAAAAACTCGAGTCTGAAGGGAAATTTGAAGAGGCTATGTATAGTTATGCAGAGTCCTTTAAGAGCGATCCGACGGTAAATGAACCACGAATCCGCTTTTTAAAAACTCGCCAGAAAGCTGCTGATCAGCGTTTCAGGCAGGGCATGGCGTTTATTGAAAAGGGTAATCACATTGCTGCGGTGCCGGAATTTCAGGCGGCACAGGGTATAGACCCGACTCAGGATCGTTTCAGGCAGCAGATCGAAATTTCGACTCGTTACAAGGAAGCACAGTTGGCATTCCAGGAAGGTGTGGATTTTGAAAAGGGTAACAAACTGAAGGACGCCCATCGCCAGTACATCAAGGCAGCTGAACTCTTTCCCAAAAACAGTGAATATGCCGCTGCTCTGGAGAAAATTACCCAGCTCCGTAAAAGCAAACTGGATGGATTTGAACTGCGCCTGAAGTCCAGTAAGCCGATTACCCTCAAATTTAAAGAAGCCAAGATGAAGGATGTCTTTAACATTCTGACACAGCTGTCCGGAATTAATTTTGTCTTCGACGATGGCATAAAAGACGCACCTATTTCCATTTTTCTGGATAATGCCACATTCCAGCAGACGCTTGACCTGCTGAGCACCATGAACAAGCTCACCACCAAGAACCTTAATGAAACAACCGTGCTCGTTTTTATGAATTCGCCGGAAAAGAGCAAACAGTATGAAGACATGCAGATGCGTACCTTTCACCTTAACTATATGGACGCAAAAAAAGCCATCAACCTGATCCGCACCATGATTCAGGTACGGAAAGCATATGTCAATGAGGACTCAAACTCGATTGTCATACGTGACACGGAAGAGGTTGTCGGGGTTGTCGAAAAGATTCTTGACGCAAATGATATGCCGGAGGCGGAGGTTATACTTGACGTTGAAGTGATGGAGGTCAGTGACAAGAACGCTGAAAACATTGGACTGCTGTTGAGCAACTACAATGTTCAGTTGGGGGCGTTCAAAGGTGAAAATCTAATGTCTACGACTCTTACCGGCGCGACAACTACTGCAGCTTCCGGATCAACAACGATTACTACTGGCGGTGGAAATCCATCAAATCTGGTTCGTGCTTTCACATCTAAGGGTGTAGGTGGCTTTATTACTGTGCCGAATGCAACATTCAACCTTGGGAAAACTTTAGCCAAGGGTGAAGTTCTTTCAAATCCAAAAATAAGAGTAAAAAATAAGGAAAAAGCTAAATTTAACGTCGGTACAAGAGTGCCGATCACGACGACAACACTTAACGGCACGGTGTCTCAGGTAAACGTTCAGTATGTAGACGTGGGTGTTAAGGTTAATGCCGAACCGACCATCCAGCTCAATAATGAAATTGCCATAAAACTTAATCTTGAAGTCAGTTCCATTTTGACAAAAGAAAAAGTGGGGGCAGACGGCTTAACAACCGTTGTAACAATTGGCACCCGGAATCTTGATACTGTGCTTAGCCTGAAGGATAATGAAACCAGCATCATCGGTGGACTTATTCAGCGATCTGACAGCAGTGACAAAACCAAGCTGTATCTATTGAGTGACATTCCGCTTATCGGACCGTTGTTTACCAATAACAATTCATCTAAAGACAAGACCGAACTGATGCTGGCGATTACTCCCCGGCTTGTACGGGGTATTCCTGTTCCTCTCCCCGGACTTGCTTCATTTGCCTCTGGTAAAGAGGACCATCCATCGCTTGTTAAACCGATGGCGTCTTTCGATCTGGAACCGGTATTTGAGGGTGATGTCCCGCAAAAGGGGACGGACAAAAAAACAGTAACAGCGCCACCGGCAACCATTAAACCTCTTTCAGCACTTCCGGGCTCTGTCGCGCCTGCGGCTACAACTGGTCCCGCTCCGGTGCAACGCACTCTTCTCCAGATAGCTGCTCCGTCATCCGTAACGGTTGGTCAGCAGTTCAATCTGGATATTAAAATTGGTGACGTTACGGACCTTGCCAATGCCCCGTTTGTTCTTACCTATGATCCGGTCTTTGTTGATTTTGTGACAATAAGCGAGGGATCTCTTCTGAAAAAGGATGGTAAACCAACCACATTCAGCAGCAAGGCAGATTCTGCCACGGGCGTACTGACGGTCACAATGGCGCGACCAGCAGGAAGCGTTGGTGTGACAGGTGTCGGTACACTTGCGACCGCTTCCTTCAAGGCTAAAAATCAGGGCCCGGCAAGTTTTGCCTTCAGAACTGCACTATTCACATCGTCAACCGGCGCTGCTTTGAATATTCTCCCCTTCAGTACGGCGGTGGATATTCG
>CAIRND010000513.1 GCA_903879825.1 uncultured Geobacteraceae bacterium | reverse complement strand
GGCACGCCGATTGGCTCAATGGATATGCTGATTGCTGCCCACGCTGTTTCTCTGAATGTCACGCTGGTTACCAATAATACCCGTGAATTTGAACGGGTCTCGGGGCTTACTGTTGTTGATTGGACAAGCTGACAATATCATTATTTAGCATAGTTTCACCCTGTCTTGGATGATGATATTAAAAATCGGGCGAGTGCACGATTCGCCCCAACAATACATACGGAGGAACACATGCCAAAAAAACCGCTCCTGCTGATGATTCTCGACGGCTGGGGAATTAATCCCAACCCGGCCCACAACGCTGTTGCTCTGGCAAAGACTCCCAACCTGACACGCTTTTTGGGCGACTATCCGCACACTGCTATACAAACTTCAGGAATGGCGGTAGGTCTTCCCGAAGGGCAGATGGGTAACTCCGAGGTTGGGCACCTGAACCTTGGCGCTGGCCGGGTCGTCTATCAGGAACTGACACGCGTGACAAAATCCATTCTGGATGGTGACTTCTTCACCAACCCGACTCTACTGGATTGCATCGCCAAGGTAAAAGCGTCAGGAGGCAGGCTGCACCTGTCCGGTCTGCTTTCTGATGGCGGCGTACATTCCCATAATACCCACCTGTATGCACTGTTAGAGCTCGCGAAACGCGAAGGGTTGACGGATGTTTTTGTTCATTGTCTGCTGGATGGGCGCGATACTCCCCCGCAGAGCGGTGCAGATTATCTGGCTCAGCTGGAAACGGAGATAGAACGAATCGGCGTTGGCACGATTGCAACGGTGATGGGACGCTACTACGCCATGGACCGCGATAATCGCTGGGATAGAGTAGAAAAAGCCTATAACGCTATCGTATGTGGTGAGGGTGAACGGCGTGTCTCTGCGAAAGATGCCATTGAGCAGAGTTATGCTGCCGGTGTGCATGATGAATTTGTGGTGCCGGTAGTCGTTGCCGAAAATGCCACGCTCAATGACGGCGACGGCTTTATCTTGTTCAACTTCCGCTCTGACCGGGCCCGGGAAATTACCCGCGCACTGGCACTCGATGACTTCAATGGTTTTACGCGCACGAAAACAGCGCAGCTGTCCGGTTATGTCTGTCTGACCGAATATGATGCCACCTTTGGTTTACCGATCGCCTTTGGTTCTACGGAGCTGACCAATATTCTGGGTGGCGTACTGGCGGCAGCCGGGCTCAAGCAGTTGCGAATTGCCGAAACTGAAAAATACGCCCACGTGACGTTTTTCTTTAATGGCGGTGTAGAAACTCCTTTTACGGGTGAGGATCGGGCTCTGATCCCCTCACCGAAAGAGGTTGCCACCTATGATCTCAAGCCGGAAATGAGCGCCGGACTGGTGACGGATGAGCTGTTGGCACGTCTGGACAGTGACCTTTATGACGTGATAATTCTTAACTTCGCCAACTGTGACATGGTTGGGCATACCGGCATCGAGGCGGCGGCTATCAAAGCGGTCGAGGTTGTCGATGCGTGCGCTGCCCGGGTT
>CAIRND010000512.1 GCA_903879825.1 uncultured Geobacteraceae bacterium | reverse complement strand
TCTCCACCAAGTATCAGGATGATGAGACTGACCTGTTCTATTACGGCTATCGCTATTACAGCGCCAACACGGGGAGGTGGTTGAGCAGGGATCCCATTGGGGTAAGAGGTGGGAAGAACCTGTATGCACTCCTATCAGATGATGCAGTGAACCGGCGCGATTACCTGGGACTTTTGACTTGGGATCCACCGTTACTCAAAACGCTTCCGGATCATGTACCTGATCCCAAGGGCGGTGACATTTACGGGGCGACTGCGTGGTACTACGTGCGACCGCGAGCATACGCATATCCAGCCTCCTCCTCTTGTTCATGCGGACAATTCAAGGTGAGCGCTCCAGGGAATGTTCAGGTTTCGAGTTGGTGGGTGGCTGGCGATGAAGAAGCTAGAAAGCAGGAACTCACCCATGTATACCAGCATTTCCGGAGAGCTTACGATAGTTATAAGGAGAACGCCGAATCCATGCAGTCAACGTGCAGGAGTAAGGGTAACGCAGAATGCAGTGCGAATGTCATCAACAGTGAAATGAGAACTGCGTATATGTTTCAGGCGCTCGCAACGGCGAAAGAGTGGGATTGTAGCGAGTATGGCAGTGAACCTGGGAGCACTGCATGCCAGGAGGCCAGGACGGCAGCAAGCAACTACGCAAATGCATTAAAAGCTCTCCAGGCAGCGCTTGATGCCTGTGAGAAACAGTAGAGATTATGAGAACAATAGTTATCAGTATGTTTTTGGCCTTTATCTTCGCGGCAGCAATCACATCCAAATCTTCAGCTGATAATCCAGTTACATGGAGCGAGCCGAACGCAGATTCTACCGTCATCAGGGTTGATCAAAGGACATGGACAATTGCAGAGCTCAACCAGGTTGCGATGGAGGCACTACGACATAACGGTGCACAACCCCAGACGAATCACAGCCAAACCATTGTGCACATTATGCCCAAAGATGGAAACACGATGTGCGAGTTTACCTTTAGTCAAGGGTTTGATCGGCCGTATTGGCGCGTCACTGTTGGCTACGATGGACACGTCAAGAAATGCGAGAAGAGGCTTCGTAAGGAGGGGTAAGGTGGCTGTTAAACCTCTAGTGGTAAAGTTAATGAGAATGTCATATGAAAGGGTCAATCCTATACACTTTGCATAGAGCGCTGGCCCGCCCCGAGTTGTACGTTGGGCGATTCCAAGAGAAATGTCCAATAATCCAAGACGTGTCAGTGGAGCATAAAGTATTCGGCTCTCCGCGACGGCACAGGCGCTCTGCGTCCGGCTTCCGGAAAACCTGCCGTTCCCGGTTTCGTGCGCATCTCCCTCTATTTCAGCGCCTTCTCGAGGAAGCGCGGACTTGCTTCGAAGGCCCCTTCGAGGACAAACAGTCGTTCTGGAGCGTGAGAAGTAGACACCAGATTGTCGGCTCTGCCCCGCCACAACGCCGACGGCGCTCACGTTTCCGAAAAGCCTTCTGTTCCCGGTTTTATTCGTATCTCCCTAATATTCAGGGCCTTTGCAATCACCCATGGACTTGCTTCGAAGGCCCC
>CAIRND010000511.1 GCA_903879825.1 uncultured Geobacteraceae bacterium | reverse complement strand
TGTCAATGCTGACATGGGGTTTTAAATGATTCAGGTCAAGCAGTTGTTCACCGCACTGCTTGACCTGATTCTCCCGCCTACCTGCCACATCTGTCATTCCTTTATCCCTAACGCCGGTGCACTTCATATCTGTCCAACATGCCGCGATCAATTGCCGCTCGTTACGTCACCACTCTGTCCGCTCTGCGGGATTCCATTTATTGGGATAGGCAATGATCACCGCTGCGGGAAATGCCTCAGCAACCCGCCGCACTTTGATGCTGCCCGGGCCCATTTTCTTTATGAAGGTTCTATACGCGACCTGATCCATTCATTTAAGTATAATCGTCTCACCCATCTGCGCTCACCACTGGCGCTGATGACTCTAGAGGGGATACACACGTTCCTGACGGCTCAGGACATACACCTCATCGTCCCGGTCCCCTTACATCGCTCCCGTCTACGCCAGAGGGGTTTTAACCAGGCGGTGCTGCTGGGGAGGGTGATAGCACGTGACCTTTCTCTGCCGATGGTGCCGGACGCCCTCATCAGGACCAGGCAGACGGAGCCGCAGATTGAACTTTCTGCAGCAGAGCGCCGCGTGAACGTAAAAGGAGCCTTTTCAGTAAAAAAAACGGAGTGTATTGCTGGCAAGCGGGTTCTGCTGCTTGATGATGTCATGACAACCGGCAGCACGATGGATGAATGTGCGAAGGAGCTGAAAAAGGCCGGGGCAACAACGGTGATTGCAGTAACAGTTGCCCGCACCGCACGATAGACATTACCGGTTTATTTACTTGACAACTCTGGTCTATTTCCGTAATTATTCCGATAATTTAATTCATACCGGAGTATCTGAATGCGCCTTTCAACTAAAAGTAGGTACGGTCTGCGGGCCATGTTCGATATCGCGTACAACTGTGGCCCTGAACCTGTTCAAATTCAGGACATCTCCCGGAGACAACAGATTTCTCCCCGTTATCTTGAACAAATTTTTCAGAGTTTGAAACGTGCCGGCCTGCTGAAGAGCAAGCGGGGACCACAAGGTGGCTATGCATTGTCACGCACTCCAGAGGAAATTACGGTTCTTGATATTTTGAATGCAACTGAGCAGGATGTGTTACTGGTTGACTGCGCTGGTGTGACACCAAAAAAACGTCGACGCAAATCCGAGTGCCCTTTTGAAGGGAATTGTGTCACCCAAACCGTCTGGGCGGAAGCAAACTCGCTCCTTAACACACTTTTTGGCGGCATGACTCTGGATACCCTCTGTCAGCGCGCCCGCACCATGGGTATCAAAAATGATGCAGATAACAGCATTATGTACAACATCTGATTATTTCCCGAAAAGCGGTTGTGGCGCAGAATTAAGAGCAGATATAAAACATGAAGGGGCGGCATTTCGGCCGCCCCTTCATGTTTTATAGATCAAGAATCATGGCATTTTCATCACAGTCCGGAAATTTCGGGCACTTAATGCAATCACCCCAGACTTTATGAGGCAGCTCGGCTTTATCCACCAGGCGGAAACCATGCTTGGCAAAGAAATCCGGCTTGTAGGTAAGACAAAATATCCGTTTCAGCCCTATTTCGTGCGCCTCGGCGATACAGGCCTGCACCAGCACACTGCCGATGCCCTTGCGACCGGCATCCTCCGAGACAGCGACAGAACGCACCTCAGCCAGTTCATCCCACACAATATGGAGTGCCGCAGCGCCCAGAATAATGCCGTCTTCTTCAAACACATAAAAATCACGCAACGATTCGTATAACTCCGACAGCGAGCGAGAAAGCATGTCCCCTCGATTGGCAAATGTCATCAACAGCTTCTGTATATCTTTTACGTCCGCAATGTGCGCTTTTCTGATCATACTCCCCCCTTTTATATCGAGCCTCTAACGGATGCCCACTGTTACCAGCGTTGGCTTCAGCACCCTGACAAGCTCGGTCGCTGCCATACCGACCAGATAACCTCGTTTACCACCGTTGATATATATTTTAGGCAGTTGCGTGATACTTTCCTCCATATACACCGGCATCGCATGGCGAGTACCAAATGGTGACGTGCCGCCCACCAGATAGCCGCTCTGTTTCTGAGCCACATCCGCCGTACAGGGTGACACCTGCTTTACACCAATAACCCGCGCCAGCTCTTTGGTTGAAACCTGCAAATCACCATGCATCAGCACAATCAGCGGCAGGGAACTCTCATCTTCCATCACCAGTGTTTTTATGACGGCATGTTCATTAACGCCAAGCTCGCGGGATGAGGCCGACGTGCCACCTTTTTCTTCGTAGCTGTAGAGATGGTCGCTAAAAGCAACCTTTTCGGCACGCAGGGCACGAATAGCGGCAGTTACCGGTGTCTTTTCCTTT
>CAIRND010000510.1 GCA_903879825.1 uncultured Geobacteraceae bacterium | reverse complement strand
TGTCCGGTTAGATAATTGCACATAAGATTAGAACCCTGCCTTATCCCCTCACCCGGCCTTCGGCCACCCTCTCCCGGTGGTAGAGGGTATGTATTTTTCCTTCTCCATCAGGGAGAAGGTGCCCCGAAGGGGCGGATGAGGGGCGATTTTGACTGTTGCACAAACCTAACTGATCAATAACATCAAAAAGCCTGACTTGCTTACATCTCTATGTAAGTTATAATCCAAACAACACATTTTTTTCCGTACTGCTTGTTTTAAAACTGTTGCCCGATACCGTCTTTCTGATTGAGGTACCTGATGAATGATATGCAAGACTCAACACAGCGTCTCAAGGTTGAAAATGCGTTCCTAAGCGCTATTGTCCAGAATGCCGCTGCCCCCATGTTTGTCCTTGATCAAAATCACAAGATCATCTTCTGGAATAACGCTCTTGCAAAGTTGACTGGCAAAAGTTCATTTCAGATGGTTGGAACCAGACAGCAATGGACCCCGTTTTATCCGACCAAAAGACCTGTGCTTGCCGATCTTGTCATAGACCAGGCACTGAATCGTGTCGATGAATTCTATACGTCACACTCCTCCTCGCTCTATATTGATGGCTCTCTGCGTGCTGAGGGGTGGTACGATAATATAGGCGGGAAGCGTCGTTACATTTTTTTCGAGGCGGTACCGATTAAAAACAGCAGCAATGAAATCATCGCCGTTGTTGAAACGCTGGAGGATATAACTGAAAGAAAGCTGGCCGAGGAAGCGACCGCATCCCACAATATATTTCTTCAAGAAGTTATGGATGCCATTCCCAACCCGGTTTATTTTAAGGATAGTACCGGGTGTTACCTGGGGTGCAACAGTGCATTCAAAAGTTTCTTTGGCAAAACAGCGGATGAGATAGTCGGGAAAACCCTTTTGGATATTATGCCGGAAGAATATGCCGGACAGAGCATCCAGAAAGACCACGCAATTTTAGAATCCGGCATGAGTATATGCTATGAAACCGAGTTGGTGCGTTGTGACGGTATGGTCAGGAATATCCTGGTCAGTAAAGCACCTTTATCACATTCGGACGCTTCGCTGGCAGGTCTTGTCGGCTCATTTGTGGATGTAACTGATCAGAGGAAAATGGATGAAAAAATTCGTACCATGTTCCGTGCAATTGAACAGAGCCCGGCCACTATCGTCATCACAGATCTTGATGGTGCCATCGAATATGTAAATCCAAAATTCAGTCAGACAACCGGTTATGCCGCCGAGGAGGCCATTGGTCTGAATCCGCGTGTACTCAAGTCAGGCGAAATGCCGGCAGAGGGATATGCCGAACTTTGGAAAACAATTTCATCCGGCAAAGAATGGCGAGGAGAACTTCACAATAAACGCAAGGACGGCACACTCTATTGGGAATTTGCCTCAATCTCATCTCTGTACGACAAGCAGGGTCGCATTACCGGTTATCTTGCCGTCAAAGAGGATATTACCGCTCGAAAGGCTGTTGAGGCCGAACTTGCTCAGCTATTCAAGCAGGTGGCCCATGCCAAGTGGGAATGGGAGCAGACACTTGACCATCTGCGGGACTTTGTAATACTGACCGATGCCGGGCATCTGATCAGGCGCTGCAACAAACTGCTGTCTGATGCCACCGGCAAACCGATTAATGAACTGGTCGGCATTGACTGGCGTGAACTGATTGACGACGCCGGTTTTAAATTTGTTACGTTCAATGGCACAAACGGCGAATTATTTCTCCCGAGCTCAGGCCGTTCGTACGACATCACCATCTATGCAATACAAGACAATGGGGAGGTCTCCGGTCATGTGATTTCGCTTAACGATACTACAGATTTGCGTGCCACCACGCAAAAGTTGGAAAAAGCATACTCAGAACTAAAGGATGCACAGATACAAATATTCCAGCAGGAAAAAATGGCATCAATAGGGCAGCTGGCAGCAGGAATTGCTCACGAAATAAACAACCC
>CAIRND010000509.1 GCA_903879825.1 uncultured Geobacteraceae bacterium | reverse complement strand
TGTTCTTCGCCAATGGTGCCAACCTTGGCCAGTTTGATAACCTTGTCACTGAAGCGATCAAGTATGTAGATTTTCCCCCGGCTGAAACCGGCTGAAACGGCGGTACCATCAAGCATTTTGGAAACGGACGTCCGCTTTGACTTTCCGGAGCGGGGAGAAGTGCTCTCATCCTCCGAGCCGTTTCTGACCTTGGCTAACTCCTGTTCAAACCAGGCACGCTCCTGCTCCTTGTGCTGAATCGAATCAAGTAATCGGGCCGAATGGACGATGCTGCCGATCTGAAAGGTGATCGTGCGCAGGACGCTGATCTCATCTTCGCTGAAGGTGCGTGTCTCACGGGTCTGCACGACTATAACGCCGATGGGGGCTTTATGCTCAAATAACGGCAATCCCAAAAATGAAAGAAAACGCTCTTCCTTTGCTTCCTTAAAATATTTATAGCGCGGATGAGCCGGGGCATTGTCGGTCATGACCATTTCGCGAGTTTCAATCGCAAGGCCGGTCAGACCTTCGTGAACCTTCATGAAAACACGGTTGACGGATGCCTTTGAAAGTCCTTTCGTCGCCTTGAGTGTCAGTGTTTCACCATCATTCTCGAGTAGATAGATCGAACAGACGTCACTCCTCATGCGCTTGGCTACCAGAGTGACAATGTTGTCTAAGGTGTCCTGCAGATCATGCGAATGCAGAATGATTGAACTGATGTCTTCCAGTGTCCGTAGACCAAGTGATTGCTGAGGGTCTTTCATAACATTCCTTATAAGAAAAATATCGGCGAAATATAATCGTATTAGTTGATAAACTCAAGGGATTCCGAGAGGCACAGGTGAGTGCCGGGATCAACAGGCGACAGCATAGCGCTCTGCGGGTTTCGCGTGAAATTGCCATTACAATGTGCTATCAATCTTATCAGAAGCTGCAGTATCGTAAAAAAAACTACACGCGGGGGTTTGGAAAAGTATGTTTAAGATTCGGTTTATTACCAGTTTGTTGCTCGTGATTTTTGCTTCATCTCTTTGCGAAGCGGCTGATGCCGTGGCGCCGTCTTCCACAATCAATATTCAGGTCGAAGCTTCGACGGTGGACCTTGCAAATATCTTGAACCGCTCAATAAATAAAGATCTGTACAAGGGGCAAGGCAGCTTCGGAAGCTCTGTCGAAATAATGCGAAATGGGCCGGTGGTCGTAACGGCTTCAAACGATTATGTTAACCTTTCAATTCCTGTTCAGGTGTCGTTCGGGTATGGAATGTATACTACAAGTCCACTGAGGACGGACCTTCGCTTTCGGGCAAAAATAACCGTTATGCCGGACTGGCGTCTGAAAACTGAGCTGTATTATACCGGCCTCTCTGAAGGACTTACGGATTCGCTTCGACTTGGTATGATAACGCTTAAGCCGAAAAGCCTTGTTGAGAGCGCGACGCTGCCTGTGCAGAAACTTCTGGCCCCTATTATCGATAATAAACTAAATGAGACGGTGAAACTTCGCGATAAAATTTCGCCCCTGTGGCGCGATGCATTCACCCCCGTACTCGTTGATAAAAATTTCAGCGCATGGTTGAAATTATCCCCGGAGAAGATCGTCATGAGTCCGCTGTCCGCTGCAAATAATCGACTTCGTGTCTCCGTTGGTCTCGTTACGGCAGCAGAAATAGTTGTCGGGCCGAAACCGCTGTCGTCACCTGTTAAGCCGTTGCCGCCGATTAGTCCGCTTGCTGGCTTCACTAAACAGTTTCATATCCAGCTTGCCGCAAATATTTTCTTTGCTGATCTTGCGGCGGCGCTCAATCCGATTCTGCTTAATCAAACGTTTGGAGACGAAAAGAAAATTACCGTTCGGAGCTTCAGTTTGAAAGGGGATGGCGGCAGACTCGTTATTGATTTAGCCGCGACTGGTGACTTTGAGGGCGAATTGACGCTGGTTGCCAAGCCGGTATACAACGCCCAGAGTAACTCGCTTACCTTTGATAATATCGAGTTTGATACCAGACATACCGGTTTTATGATTGGGGTAGGCGGGTGGTTATTCAACGGTACCATCCGTAATGTGATCAAAGAAAAACTCAATACTACGATCGTGAGCCAGCTTGAAAGTGTTCGCCTTAAAGCATCTGCCGCTCTTGCAAAAATTAAGCTTGCTGATAATATTGAACTTTCCGGAGCAGTTACATCACTGTCGCTTGGTGAGGCTACCGTAGCCAATGATCGCTTGGCGCTTCAGGCTACGATTCAAGGTGAATCCGGCATCAGTTTGAAATAATGCCATCACGATGATGGCAGCGATAGCCGCGTCACTTTTTTTTATTGAGGGTCAGTAATGAATGTAACGATAAAACTGGTTGGAATATTTAAAATCGACCGTTTTAAAGACGCAGTCAGGGAGTATCCCTCAGGAATATGTGTGCGTGAGGTCGTAGATGAACTCCGAATCCCCACTCATCTTCTTGGAACCGTGCTTATTAATGAAATCCATGCAGGCGTTGAAGACGTACTGGTTGATGGTGATACCGTATGTTTATTGCCCTTCATAGATGGAGGGTAGTTCGGAAAAACAGTCTTTTCTCTGCAGAGAGCCACTTTTGTCTCAAGCAAGGAGTGATACCGTATGAAATCGTTCACATCTGATCCAGCGTCTGAACCGTCGTCAGTGCTCTATTCGCGTTGTACGGTAGATTTAAGAAGCGGTAAAATCCATCGGGAAGATGTCCCTTGTCGCAATCTGGAGGACGTTCTGGGGGGATTTGGCCGTTCATTCCAGATTCTGGCTGAACGAAATATCAACCACGCCTATTGCGAAGAGAATCCGCTGATAGTCAATACCGGGCTTTTAACCGGCAGCAGTGCCATGACTGGGTTGCGCACCTATTTCTCCGGCTACAGCCCACTCAAAGAGTCAAAAAAGAGTTTGCCGGCAGCCATGTGGTCAACCGGTAGCGGCAATTTCGGTGCTAAATTAAAGTGGACCGGCCTGGACGAGCTGATTTTTGAGAACCGCTCCACAACACCGGTCTATGCTGTCATCAGGGAAACGGCGGAGGGCCCGCTGGTGGAGTTGAAACCGGCCGATCATCTGCTCGGTCTTTCCACCCACGAAAAAATTATGGCTCTGCACAAGGAGTATGGCAGTGCCCACTTTGCTGCGATTGGTCAGGCCGGCGAACAGTGGGAGAATGTCTATATGGGCGCGGTAGCGCTGTCAACCGATAACCAGCTCAAGTCCGGTGAGGACAAAATGCGTTTTGCCGGTCGCGGCGGCATGGGCAGTCTCATGGGCTACAAAAACCTTCTCGCTCTGGTGGCCCAAAGCAGCGATAAGATAAAACCCCTTACACCTGAGGTTAAGAAGGTCAATATCAATGTCGTCAAGGGGGGTGGGGCGGGCCGACTTCTGCCAATCAGTCGTGGTGGCGGAGGTGGGACGTGGGCTGCGTACGATGTCCTCCAGACGTTTCATGCTGTACCGGTTAACAACTTTCGACCTCAGGGAAACAACGAGCCGGAGAAGCTGTTTCGGGAACATGTGGAAAAACAATTCGTGATTAAATCGGAAGCCTGTTATCGATGCGGTATCACCTGCCATAACAATGTTCATGAAAAGAGTGAAGACGGTAGCGTGGGCAGGTTTCTGGCCAAGTTCGATTATGAACCGCTCAATCTTCTCGGCACCAATATAGGCCTCCATGACGCCGCACAGGCCGCCAGCCTGATACATACATGTGATAATTACGGAATGGACTCCATTTCCCTCGGGGTGACGGTCTCCTACCTTCTCGCTTACAATGAGAGACACCCTGAACGGCCTCTGTTGAATGGTGCCGTTTTTGGCGAGTACGCAAAAATAAAGGAGCTTATCACACAGGCCGGTTTGGGGAATCTCCCGGAAATTGGGCGGGGTTCCAAGCGCCTTTCTGAAAGTACCGGTGAGACCTCCTACGCCTATCATGTCAAGGGTTTGGAAATAGCGGCCTACCAGCCTGAAACCAACCCGGGGTATGCCTGGGCAATTGCCGGTGGGCATATGTCGATGGGAACATACGGTCTTCTTACCCGTGAGGGGAAGTCGGATATGGAGTCGTGGGTCCAGGGTATCACCAGGGACAAGCTGCAGATTGTCGGTTTTGACATGATCGGTCTGTGCAAGTTTTTTGATATTACCAAGGGTATCTGCACCCAGATGGTGGTGGATTGCCTCAAGAGCGAGTTTGGTCTGGACATAACCATAGAAAACCTGGCCGCTTCTGTGCGCAGGGCTTTCCTTCGCGGACTCGCTCTGGAGTTGCGGCAGGGATATGAAAAGGCTGAATACACGCTACCCGCCGAAGTGTGGGAGAGGCCGAACCCGAACATCAAGCTGCCAAACATTACCCATCCGGAATTTATTGCAGAACTTCAAAAAAGAGTATGGGAAATATTCGAGCCGGAGTTGGATGGACTGTTGCCACAGGAATGAGTTGCGGCATGTTTTCAACGACATAGGACAGGTTAACTCCAAATGTAACAAACGGTGCTGCAGGTAAAAAAAGTAACGTGCCTAAAACTCCTGTTTTTTAGGCACGTTACGCTTATACATCAAAATAGATTGCTTCATGCCGAACGGCAACTCCCACCCGTTATCCTCGTAACAAGCGAACATAACTCAATAATATCCAAATAATGCTTGGCATGACAAGTGTATGCGTCAGGTGACGCATGTCTGGTCGTCCGTATGACAGCTCTTACGTGTGACGTTTATAATAACGGGAGGTATAGCCATGCTGGAACTGTTAGAAAAAGCGGTTATGACGACAATCGGTGTTGCGGCCATCACCCGGAAAAAAACCGAAGAGTTGGTGGCAGAAATGAAAGAGCGCTTCAAGCTGAGCGAGGAAGAGGGAAAGCAACTAATGGACAGGATTCAGGCCATTGCGAATGAAAGTAGGGAGAAAATTAGCGAGATGGCAGAAGTTGAAGTCAAGAAAGTTATTGAACGATTGGGATTGGTTTCCCGTGATGAATTTGACCTGCTTTCCAAGCGGGTTGAGGAATTGGAATCTCAGCGTAATAACTAGCGTATGCATAACGTGCTGAGCTTCAACCGCAATATCCGCAGTATCAAGCGCTACCTGAACATTGTTCGTGTGCTCAGTACATATGGTTTCGATCAAATTCTCGAGATGCTTGGTCTTGCCGATCTGGTGGTACGAAGCCGAAAGCTTTTCCGTCGATCACTCCCCCATATCGCCCGGCTCACGGCCGCGGAGCGGATGTGTCTTGCCTTGGAAGAGCTCGGCCCGACCTTTATCAAATTAGGTCAGATTCTTTCAACCCGGCCTGATGTAATACCAGAAGCTTTTGTACGGGAACTTGAAAAACTGCAGGACAATGTGCCGAGTTTCCCTTTTGAGGCGGTACTGGCCCAGATAGCGGACGAGTTGGGAGGACCTGC
>CAIRND010000508.1 GCA_903879825.1 uncultured Geobacteraceae bacterium | reverse complement strand
CGCATGAGCGACCATCAGCTCAAAAGTCAGCCCCTGGGCAAAATTACGGAATTTTTTCCCGTCGCCGGAACCGATCAGGAAATGCAGACGTTCCCAGCGGTCACACTCCACCTTCTGAATTTCAATCGCTTTGAATCTGGTTTGATGACGTTGTTGCTGATCGGCATGCTGCTGCAATCTGTGCTCAACCGCTCCAAGTTTCTTCTGTAACTCAGCCAATTGCAGGGTAACAGCAGCGTTCTCCTCCCGAATCAGATCAAGTGGTGTATCAGTCAGCTTTTTATTCACCTCACCGGCCAAAGCTTCCTTGCGATCCTGATAACGGGTCTGAAGCGCGGTTTCATCCTTTCTCAGCTCCTCAGCCATTTTTGTAAGGGCATCGAAGCGTTCCTGCGGCAGACGTGCTTCTAACAGCGCCTCTTCGTTGACAAAACCGGCTTCACCGAGACGAATACTAAGTGCAGCCTCCCTTTCGGAGAGTTGCACGCCTCTCTGAGCGATGGAGAGCGACAGCCGTTCTATCTGCTGCTGCACGGCGCCCAGTTCGGTACAAAGGCGGTTCTGTTCCTGCAAGGCCGTTTCGCGCACCTCACCTGCCAGCCTGAGAGCATCGGCCAGGCGTTTTTCCTCACTATCCGGATTGCGTTCCCCATACTGTTCCAGACGCCGCTCGACCAGCGCATCCCGCTGAGATACTTTGTCCCGCAATTGTTGCTCTCTGGCGAAAAGCATTTTTTCGGATTCCGCCAACAGAGCCTGCTGTTTCCCTTGTTCTGCGACAACTTCGGCATGATTCTTTTCCAAAAGTTCACGGGCCTGCGCCTTGAGGACGTATGCGCTGCGACGACCGGTCAAGGCGGCAAACAGGTCGTCACTCGCACTCGGATCAACCTTCATCCCGCCGTAGCATGCTGCGACACATTCGACTTCTGCCCGGACCCGGTCGCGTTCAGCGCACAGGGCTGCAGACTCATCGACCAGGCGCGTACCTTCCGCCAGAGCCGCTTCATGCCGCAACCTGGCAGCCAGTCGCGCCTTATCATACCCTGCAAGGTCGTCCTTGCGTGTATTGAGTTCTGCTAGAGCGCTCCGTTCCTCCTGTTGCTGCTGTTCTGCCACGAGGAGAATCCCTCGCAGAGCCTGCATCGCTGCTCCACATAGCTCAGACTCGTAGCGGATGACATCTGACGGTGCTACGGCGTCAACCATCACGCCAAGCTCAGTAAATATCAGCGCGCAGAGAGTTTCATCCTTGTTGCGCCGCTCCTCAAGTTCGGTCACGTCATGTTCGGCCCGGATAATATCCTTAGCAACAGCCACCTGATCCTGTTTCACCTGGGAAAGTAGCTCTCGTACCCGCTTTGCCTCAACCAAAGCCAGCTCAAGCTCCTGCTGAGCCTCGTCCAATTGCGGGACATTACCGGCAGCATAGGGATGTTCACCTGCGCCGCACAGAGGACACGGAGTGCCGTCCACCAACTGGTTGCGATCATCTTCCAGGCTACGAACCCGGTTAAGCAACATAACGGTATCCTGTAAACGGCGCGCAATCTGCTCGCGCAAATCACTTTCGCTGATCAGGACACCCTCCTGAAGTCCAAGCGCAATCCTTTTTTGTTCAAGACCCTCCCCAAACAGCTTCAGTTCGGCTCGCTTTAACACAATCTCTTCAATTCGGGCCACTGCATCCTGAATCTGACCAAGACGGCTCTGTCTGACTGCAAGCGCCTCAGCATCTTCCCGCCAGACGGATAGTTCCCGCCCTTGCAGCGTGACTGCCGCTGCCGCACGCAGCTCCGCCAGCAGCTGTTCAGCACCGGCAACGATCTGCATCATATCCTGCCAAGCATCCTCCGACCGACGGCTCTCCTGCGTGACGGTTTCGACCAAAGCTGCGTGCCGTACCAGTGTGCCTTGAGTAGTGCGGCACTGCATATCAAGCGCGGACAGTGATTTCAATTGGTGTTCGATACCGGTCAGTGCCCCGACCAATCCAGCATCGACCTGATGTTCGTCCAGAAATGCCGCTATCACGTGTCGCTCGTCAGCTATCGTATCAATGCGTTGAATACAGTCGTTAATCGCACAGCGATATTCACTGTTGCGACGACCGAATGTTTCAATATCGGTTGTTACGCTCTGCAACTGTGCGTGTGCCTCACCCAACCTGACATCAAGTTCACGCGTCAGACGGATAAGCTCTGCCTCGTGCAATTGCTCTGTTTTTAAACCTGCCAGCCCCGCCTCGGCACACTCCAAGGCATCAAATGCCGCCTGCCAGTCAAGTTTAAGTTGCGGAAGTCGTTCTTCGGCATGCGTACCTTCGCCCTGTTCCCTCCGTTGCTCTGTTCTCATCGAGAGGAGATGGGCATGCTCGCCACCAAATGTCAGCGCTCGCCCCGCCACGTGCAAACACTCCAGATCCTGTTCAGCAGTAGCTTTTCTCGACTTAAAGTCGCACTGGTCCTGATCAAGTTGCACAAGTTCCGTCTCAAGAGCAACCATCCTCTCTCTCCAGGATTGGGCCGTGCGGACAATCACTGCAGCGGCACTCAGCACCCTCTCCGATTGGTGCAGCTCATCCTTTTCGAGAAGAAGCGCCTCCGCTTCTGCCGGAGACAGCAGCGCGATACCTTCAAGTTCAGCACGCAATTCCGCCAACCTCGTCCGTTCTTCCGTGGTGCGCTCATGAACTTTGATGGAAATTCGGCTATAAATCGCAGTACCGGTGATCTGTTCCAGAATCGGGGCGCGCTCGTCTGGACGGGCCTGCAAAAAGGCAGCAAAGCCCCCCTGCGCCAGCAGCATGGAACGGGTGAAGCGGTCAAAGTCCATGCCGGTGACATCTTCAACTTTCTCCGCCACAGCCCGCAGTTTTGATTCGAGAATCATTCCGCTTCCGGCTTCGACAATTTCGTGCCGGGGCGACTGCAATTGCCCGTCAGCCAACCGACGCGAACGGTGTTGGCTCCAGTGACAGCGGAAATGCCCCTTGGCGGTTTCGAATTCAACCTCGGCAAAACATTCACCGGTCTGCCGTGACATAATTTCATTATCACCCTGGGTGATCCTGCCAAGGCGGGGGGTCTGACCATAGAGCGCCAGACAGATCGCATCAAGGATGGTTGTCTTGCCCGCACCGGTCGGACCGGTGATGGCAAAGATGCCACTGGAAACAAAATCAGGGTGTTTAAAATCGATCTCCCACACACCGGTCAAAGAATTCAGATTTTTAAAACACAGGCGGAGTACTTTCATAGCCCCTCCCCTCTGCCCAGACTGGAATCGTCACACAGTGCGGCGATCGTTTCGCGAAACGTCGCCACCAGCTCCGCCTGCTGTTCCGGCGGCACATCATGAGCGCTGAGGCACCGGGCAAACACATCGTCAACAGTAAGGTCATCAAGCGTCTCTTCAGTCGCCATCCGCCGTAAGGTCCGCTCCACCAGGCGCATGTTCTTTGCCCGCAGAATTTCCAATGCTGATCCCTCAATCAGTTCCCGCAGCCGTTCCTGCAGATCACCGATTACCTCCTCTCCTTCGTAGACAATCTCCAGCCATACGGGAGCGTTATTTTTTTTGAGCTCTGCAATCCGTGCAGTTATCTGTGTCCAATCGCCGCGTATCGTTGCCAACGTTTGAAAACACGGCACCGTAATTTCCTGCACCGTAACGCCGCTGGCTTCACGGGCGGAATCACCTACTGCATCGATATCCACGATCACCACAATTTTTTGCTGTCCAGCTTCACCAAAACTCATCGGGAGTGGTGAACCGGAGTAGCGGCGCCCGGTCAATCCGCCAACCCGCTGAGCCACATGCAGATGGCCAAGAGCCAGATAGTCAAAACAATCAGGGAAAATATCGGCGTGTACCTGACCAAGGGTGCCGACATACAAATCCCGAACGCCATCGCCTTCAACGATCTTCCCGCCACTGGTAAACAGATGTCCCATGCCGATTATGGGGAGCTCCGGGCTCAACCCGGCGCGCCGGGCTATAGCCACTTCCCCCACCTGTTGGTAATGGTCACGAATACCTTCCACCAGCTTACGACCTTTATCCTCAAAGGTTTCGCCGGCCTCAGCGCGGCGGATATCCCGGTCCCGCAGATAGGGAACGGCACACACAATCAGCTCAGGTGTACCAGCAGCATCATTCAGTACCACGATCTCATCCGCTGCCGACTCGGCCATACAGCCGATCACGTGGACATCAAGATAACGCAGCACTTCGCGGGGGGCATTGAGTAGAGACGGTGAATCATGGTTGCCCGACGTGATCACCACATGTCGGCACCCTGCCCCCCCCACGCGGCACAGAAATCGGTAGTAGAGTTCTGTGGCCCGATTACTGGGCGTACCGTTGTCGAAAACATCCCCGGCAACCAGCAATACATCGATCCCTTCGGACTTGATGCAGCAGATCAGCCAGTCAAAAAAAAGGTCAAATTCGTCGTAGCGTTTGCGGCCATACAGAGCCCGCCCTATGTGCCAATCCGATGTATGCAGAATCTTCATATAACGTTTTTCCCTTGTGTAACAGCTGTAATCTATAAAAAGCAATCAGCCACAAAAAAGCGCAAAAGACACAAAGGAACATCAGTGAGTTATGACACGCATCGATATCACCAAACAGGTTAAATATTTAGTCCGCATAACATGCTGTTTTTTGTGAATTTTGTGCCTTTTTGTGGCAATGAACTTACGCATTTAGGATTTACCCTAGTGGTAATAGTAATCAGACCGTGATGCACATCACATTAGTTTCAACGACAGCCGAGTAGCGTGGAAGCCGTGGATATAAAGACCGGCTGAACAGACACCCTGCGGAGATGTAATGAATCCTTTTGGCGATGAAGTACTATTCCCCCCAATACATACACTATTTCGTACCATATTTTTTCTGTTTTTACTCAATGCGTTCATATTTCTACCATCTGCAGGTGCTGCAACGGAAAACCGGTCAACAGACAGCTCAGCCACAGCCGCGACTATGTCCCCCGAAAGTATTTCGGCAGATTATTTCAGAGGCTATCTTACCGACACCGGCAAAATACTGACATCACCGCTGCGTGCCGACACAAGTGACTGGCTAAAGATAGGAGGGGTCGTTGCCATTACCGGCGGGCTCATTATGGTCGATGCAGATATCAGGGATTTCGCTCAAAAAAATCATAGCACGCCCGCGGATTTATTCGCCTCTGCGGGGCAGATGTTAGGAAACCCTCTCTATACACTGCCACCTGTCGGAGCGTTCTATCTGTACGGCTACCTCCGTGATGACAGCAAAGCACGCACAACATCGCTGCTGGCCGTGGAGGGCCTTGCAATCAGCACCATATTTACCGAAACAATAAAAATAACCGCCCAGCGGAGCAGACCAAATAGCGGCGCATCACCATACACATGGAATGGACCGCACCTTAAAGCGAATAACGTGTCCTTTAGCTCAGGACACACCTCTGCTGCCTTTACACTCGCGACGGTATTCGCAGAGCAGTATAAGGATTCTCCCTATGTACCTGCAGTTTCCTATAGTTTGGCTACGCTTGCCGGTCTTTCGCGAATCTATGACAACAAACACTGGGCGTCTGACGTATTTTTTGGTGCAGCACTCGGATATTTCGTCGGTAAATCAGTTGTCGGATATCATAAAGACAGTACCTTAGGCAAAATGAACGTGATTCTCATGCCTGATATCCGTCACAATTACAGCGGCATAACAGTTCAGTACACGTTTTAACCGTGACAAATAACCGCAAAATATTTAATTTTTAGACCGTCTCTGGCTTGCGAAAATCCGCAGATAGGTAATAATTAGAGATAACAGCGGTATGAGTATCGACATTCGGACGGAGGTCTGCCATGGCTGCCCATGAGAAGTTGATTCAGCATCTTGTCGCGATAAAAGAGGGTGAACGGGTCTTTGAGAATGCTTTTCAGTCTGTCGCCAGAATGATTCTCGGAGCGGGTTTTGAGAAGGTGGTAGTGAACGGCAGAACCACCTATGATTTCAAGGTATTCCGCAGTGGCAAAAAGCATACAATCGGTATGTTTGATGAAATAAACAGTTTTGTTTCCTACGTCAAGGACGCCGCCGAGGGTGGTTCCAGCAAAGAGATGGCCTTTGTTCTGGTCGGTGAACCGGGCAACGGCAAGACATTTTTTGTCGAGTTTCTCTGCAGTCAGTACCGGGCATTCTTGTCGGAATCCCGCAACCGCCGCTATACCTTCCGCTTCAACGGACTTGCTCAACTGGGGCATTACGGCAAGATCAATGTCGTCGATTCTCAGACATACGAAGATCCGCTGATTTTGGCGATGAATCTGCATGATGTCGCAGCGGATAACCGGCGTTTTCTGGCCGAACGCGGTGGTTTGGACGATGCCGCTATTGATGTCCTCTTTGAAAACTATCGCCCCCTTGGAGCCTGCAGCGGCTACATCTGGAGCGACATTCGTGATTTCTGCGATGGTGATCTTGAGCGGATGCTCGACTTTGTCGAAGTTGTTCCGGTCCCGATGAGCGAAAGTCTTGGGACTGTGACGGGCAAATATCCGGCCAAGGACAAGATCACCTCATCGTCGGTGGATCTGCTCGGCGAAGAATCCATCCAGCGTCTGCTGCATATATCCGACACCAACAATCCCTATCGTTTT
>CAIRND010000507.1 GCA_903879825.1 uncultured Geobacteraceae bacterium | reverse complement strand
TTACATGGCACTAACAACATTTTTATTTCAGCGGATAGTCAGACATCCTGACAAAGCGGAAGCCGCGTCGTTGCAGTTCTGGAACCGCCGCCATAATCCCCGCTCCAGTCCCCGCTTCGGGGTGATTCATATGCAGCAGGGCGACATCACCCGGCGCAGCTTTTAGAAGCGCCGTTTTAACCTGCGTGGCGCTCCAGGTCGCCCCGGCGTCCCCCAACAACGAATACCCGGCAACCTCGTGGCCGAGTCCCTGTGATATCTGGACCGCAACTTCGTCGTAAAAAGCGGTACCAGAGCGATAGAGCTTCGGGCGGACTCCCGTTATCGCTTCGATCTTGCGGGCGTTCAGCTCTATTTCATCCACCACCTCAGCAACGTTTACTGTTCCGGCAATTCCGTATATCGACTTGCCATTGATAGATGCCGGCTTGTGACGAATGCCGTGGTTGGCGATTTCAAAAAGCGGGTTGGAGGCCAACTGCCTGAACAGCTCAGGATTGGCATCAATCCAGCGACCGTTAATGAAAAGCGTAGCCGGAATCTGCTTTTCGATCAAAAACGCCATCAGGCGTGAATCAACACCCTTTCCTTTGGCACTGCCGCAGGCATCTAGCGTCAGGGCGATAGTTTTTTCGCCGGTATCCAGACGAGTGCGGACCCCCGGCACGATCTCTCCCCACAGGACCGGTGATACTCCGATGTAACGGGCTGTAGCACGCTGCTTCAGGCTTTCCATCGTTGGTGATGAAGCAGCAAATGCTTGTGCTGCAAGCAGTATAATGACTGAAAGTACGATAATGCATTTGTTCATAGGGAGAACCTCACTCGTTACGTAACCGTTTTCTGCATTCTTCCGTATCTTGCCCACCGTAGCAACAATAAAACATTGCCGCGTTGTAGAAAATAATTCTCAGGTACAGCCTGTCTCACGCAGCGGCGCAACGACGCGACGAGAACCTATAACTATTTTGTCCGGGGTATGGCTTGAAACGTTGTGTCGTTGCGCCGTTGCGTGAAATGGGGTATTTTGTTCAGGCTGATCCGATTATGAATGAATCTATTTTTACCAGGAGTATCACCGTGTCACGACGTTTACCTAAAATGCTCTATGCCGATCAGAAAGGAAATATTTTCGATCACCCCGAACTCTGCATGGCCGGGATGAATGGAAATATTCCGGTCTTGCCGGAAAATATCGAATTAATCCCGCTTCCTGAGGACAGCAAACTCTTTACCATGCCGTCCATGCCGCCAATCGCCTGGGATGCCCGCAAAAAAGCTTTTATCACCGTCGATACCCTGCGAGAGGGGAAGCGGACCCAACGTATTCAGGCGGTGTCGGCCTTTATGGCTCCCGGCTATCTGCGCACTCTGCTGCCGGCCTGCGACTACTCTCACAAAACCGAGTTACTGCCACTCTGGTCCTATACTGCCGTGGGGTGGGATGAGGAGCGCGAATGTTTTGTCGTGCCGGCAACAAAGGTGGATAACAACAGCAACTGGAATCCGGTCAATTACGACGATCGCACCCTCGACCCACTGGTCAGGGAGATGCTCAAACAGATGCCGAATAACAGACTGCTCGAACAGTTGTCACGCTGTGCCGTCGATTATCACTGTTTTGCCGCCAAGAATCTGTTTTATCGCCGCTGGGAAGCGCCGTTACCGACCTCTCCGGTGTGCAATTCGGCCTGCCTTGGCTGTATCAGCCTGCAGGCATCTGAATGCTGCCCCTCAAATCATGAGCGAATCGGCTTTGTCCCGACGCCTGAAGAGCTCTGTGAAATCGCCCTCCCCCACCTGGAACAGGCCGAGCAGGCGATCGTTTCCTATGGCCAGGGATGTGAGGGTGATCCGATTCTCCAATCTGACACCATTGTCGAGGCGACGTTGCGGATGAAGAAGAGCACCTCACGCGGCACGATCAATTTCAATTCAAACGGTTCGATCCCCGAGCGGGTTCAGCAGTTGTGCGACGCCGGCATGGACTCTTTCCGTTTTTCCATGAATTCCGTGCGCGAAGACACCTACAACCGCTATTACCGCCCCAAGGGATACCGGTATAGTGACGTGCTCCGCTCGGTAAATACCGCAAAACAGGCCGGCCGCTTTACTGCGATCAATTATCTGGTTTCCCCCGGCGTATCAGATGCCCCGGAAGAGGTTGAGGCTCTCCTCAAATTTGTTGCCGAGACCAATATTGATATGATCCAGATGCGCAATCTTTCCATAGATCCGGATTACTACAACCGGGAAATGGGAGTACAGGGGAAGGGAATCGGCATGTACCGTCTTCTGCAGCGCCTGAAAGTTGAGTTCCCGCGCCTGCAGTTCGGATACTATAACCGCACGAAGGAAAACTTTTATCCCGATGGTTATGAGACGGGATGGCCAATTAAAGGATAAAACTTAAAGGGGGACCAAAAACGGCACTTTAACCACAGAGTCACAGAGAACACAGAGAAAATATTGAGTTTTTTACAAAACCAGGTTCACCCAAAAATGTGAAAGCCAAGTGTTATTATGCCAACTTATAACATGATGGATGTATGAAACTTTTCTCTGTGATCTCTGTGACTCTGTGGTGAGGTTTGCAGAAAATTTACTTTACATAAGCCAAGGTAAAACAGTCGTCACAAAAAAAAACATCTACCCCTTGATTTTTGAAACGACGCTGTTTATATTCCGAATGTTAGCACTCGACAGCCCTGAGTGCTAATTTGGATTAAACCACCACACCACACCAGAATAGAAAGGAGAAGCACAGATGAATTTACGACCACTGCAGGACCGCATCATTGTTAAACGAGTTGAAGAAGAAACCAAAACAGCCGGAGGCCTCTTCATCCCTGAGACCGCTAAAGAAAAACCACAGCGCGGCGAAATCGTTGCTGTCGGTAACGGCAAGAAAACTGAAGACGGCAAAGTACTGCCTTTGGATGTTAAAGTCGGCGATATCGTTCTGTTCGGCAAATATGCCGGCACAGAAATCAAAGTTGACGGCGACGACTTCCTGATGATGCGTGAAGACGACATCCTGGCTGTTGTAGAATAATTAACAAAATTCGGGCGAATGCAATTCGCCCCTACAAAACACGTAATATATCAAACACGGAGGAATACACAATGGCTGCAAAAATCATCAAATTCGACCAGGACGGCCGCAATGCAATCCTGAAAGGCGTGAACATCCTCGCCGATACAGTAAAAGTAACCCTCGGACCTAAGGGCCGCAACGTAGTTATCGACAAATCCTATGGCTCACCACTCATCACTAAGGACGGCGTAACCGTCGCCAAAGAAATCGAACTGGAAGACAAGTTCGAAAACATGGGCGCACAGCTCGTCAAAGAAGTTGCATCAAAAACTTCTGACGTCGCCGGCGACGGCACCACAACTGCTACTGTTCTGGCTCAGGCTATTTACAAGCAGGGTTCCAAACTGGTTGCAGCAGGTCACAACCCAATGGAAATCAAGCGCGGCATCGACAAAGCTGTTGAGGCTATTGTTGCCGAACTGAAGAAAATTTCTAAGCCTATCAAAGACCACAAAGAAATCGCTCAGGTTGGCACAATCTCCGCCAACAATGATAAGACCATCGGCGACATCATTGCTGAAGCGATGGAAAAAGTCGGTAAAGAAGGCGTTATCACTGTTGAAGAAGCAAAAGCCATGGAAACAACTCTTGAAACTGTTGAGGGTATGCAGTTCGACCGCGGTTATCTTTCCCCTTACTTTGTAACTGATCCAGAGCGTATGGAATGTTCGATCGAAAACGCCATGATCCTCATTCATGACAAGAAGATCTCCAACATGAAGGACCTTCTCCCCGTACTGGAAGCAAGTGCAAAATCAGGTCGTCCTCTTCTGATCATTGCAGAAGACATCGAAGGCGAAGCGCTGGCAACTCTTGTTGTCAACAAACTGCGCGGCGTTCTGAATGTCTGTGCGGTGAAAGCTCCTGGTTTCGGCGATCGCCGTAAAGCAATGCTGGAAGACATCGCCATCCTTACCGGTGGACAGGTTATCTCGGAAGAGGTTGGTTTCAAACTCGACCAGACAACCATCGAAATGCTCGGCCAGGCAAAACGCATCACTATCGACAAAGACAACACTACAATCATCGACGGCAATGGCAAAGAAGAAGCTATTCAGGGCCGCGTCAAGATGCTCCGCGCACAGGCTGAAGAATCAACCAGCGACTACGACAAGGAAAAACTCCAGGAACGTCTGGCGAAACTTGTTGGCGGCGTAGCTGTTATCAAGGTCGGCGCAGCAACTGAAGTTGAAATGAAAGAGAAAAAAGCCCGCGTTGAAGATGCACTGCACGCAACCCGCGCAGCAGTTGACGAGGGCATCGTCCCTGGAGGCGGCGTAGCGTATATCCGCGCACTGTCCGCACTGGACAGCCTCAAACTTGTAACCGAGCAGCAGTTCGGCGTAAACGTGATCAGAGCTTCCCTCGAATCACCAATTCGTCAGATAGCAGAAAACGCAGGGATCGATGCTTCGATCGTAGTTGACAAGGTCAAGAACGGCACTGATGCCTTTGGATACGACGCAGCAACGGATGAATATGTCGACATGATCAAAGCCGGCATCATCGACCCAACTAAAGTTTCCCGTAGTGCTCTTCAGAACGCAGCTTCTATCGCAGGCCTGATGCTGACAACTGAAGCACTGATCGCCGAAAAACCAAAAGAAGATGGCGGAGCTGGCGGCGGTATGCCAGGTGGTATGGGCGGCATGGGCGGAATGGGCGGCGGCGGAATGTACTAAACTACCCATCACCAGTCAAACTGAATAATGCAGTAAGAAAAGCCTTGAGAAATCAGGGCTTTTTCTTTTTCTATTGTCATACTGATTCAAACCGACATAATGCAATACCGTAAAGTTTACGGTATATTTTGAGGTATAGTACGCGTTAATCAGTTCTGCTAGACTTGAATCAAGAAGCCCCGTGAAATGCTGGCTGTGCGCCTCACCTTCGAGTGTGGTGCCTACCGATTCAGTAGCGGGGCTTTTGTTTGGGCATATCACGGCGGAGCTGTTACGCATGACAGAGGTTCATTATACAGCGTTACAACTATTACGCTTGACGTAACAGCATACAACCGATAGGATAATTTACAGATGATAAAAACCTTCCAAAACAAGGATACTGAAGCGCTCTTTGATGATCGGCTTGTAAGGCGTTTCAAGGCTTTTGAACGACCAGCACGGCGCAAACTTTATTATCTCCATGGAGCCAAAACGCTTCAAGACCTGCTTACGCCTCCAGGCAACCGGCTTGAAGGATTGAGCGGGAACCGTGAAGGTCAGTATAGCATCCGGATCAATGACCAATGGCGTATCTGCTTCAAATGGATTGACGGCAACGCTTACGATGTTGAAATTGTGGATTACCACTGAAAGGAATTATTACGATGGCAACCTACCTTGACCCCATACACCCCGGCGAAATATTGCAGGAAGATTTTTTGCAGCCAATGGGTATAAGTATCAACCGCCTTGCTCGTGAGATCGGCGTACCACCTGGCCGGATCAGCACTATTGTCAACGGCAAGCGTTCAATTACGGCAGATACAGCCCTGCGCTTGGGGGTATATTTTGGAGTATCTCCGGAATTGTGGCTTAACTTGCAATGTGATTATGATTTGAGAGTTGCCAGAAGAACAACAGATTTGCATATCACTCCGTTGAAGATGGCAGCGTGACTAGAGATTTCTTTCCCTGAGTCGCAATGTGTGTTCTTTTTGCAACAACCAATTAATTACGGTACATTTTACGGCTTACTTTTAACAATCTTGTACTTATATTAACAAATTAAGTATGTTATGTGTTTTTAGGCGGAATGTAGTAGCCGATCGGCTCTAACGTAATAGGTTAAACAACAAGGCAGAGGACTTCGGTTCTCTGCCTTGCTGCGTTTAAAGGCTCTATCAATAGACTTTCCCGTGTATGGGCAGAGTGCGTCTTGCTGGCGTGCAAATGATTCGTTTGATTCTGATTATTGTTGTGCTATTCTTTTATAGCTAGACTGTCTAGATGAATTAATGGAGGTTCGTATGAAAGGAAATAAAGTTGCTCGCTTACACCATGATCGAGAATGGCAACTTCAGGAGGCCAAGAATCGCTTGAGTCAGGTAGTCGATTCGGCTTTACATGACGGTCCTCAGACCATCACTTTAAGGGGCAAGCCGACTGCGGTAGTCGTTTCTTTTGAGGAATATCGGAAGCTGACGCAGCCACGGGTTGGCTTGTCTACGTTTTTCGGACAATCTCCGCTGCATGGCATTGAGCTCGATCTCAACCGCAGTACAGATTTGCCCCGCGAGGTAGAATTGTGAAATATCTTCTTGATACCTGCCTGATTTCCGAGTTGGTAAAGAAGACGCCAAATTCAAGTGTAGTCAGCTGGTTGGATGAACAGGATGAACAGGGCCTATTCTTGAGCGTCCTCACTATCGGAGAGCTACAAAAGGGAATCAGCAAGCTTCCGGACGGTGCGAGAAAAGATGAGTTACAGTCCTGGGTTGAGCACGATCTTACCCTGCGATTTACTGGACGGATTATTGATATTGAGATGGAATCTATGCTGATCTGGGGGCGGTTGCAAGGGGAGTCCGAGCAGAAGGGAGAAACACTTCCGGTGATGGATTCGCTTATTGCAGCTACGGCAAAGGCTTACGGGCTGGTTGTAGTTACGCGCAATGCCAAGGATATGGAGAGATGTCAGGTCAGAGTGTGTAATCCGTGGGGGTGATTGCAGGTCGCATTACGGTTTTCAACGCGACATTTTCTCATGTGTAACCGTCATAAACTCCACTTTTCACGGTTCCTTGCCTTTTTTGCGCATCAGATTTAAATGCCCTTGCCTTTTCAATCGATCATGATATCGTAGTACAAAACCGTGATCGATAGGAGGCTACTCAATGCAAGCCGTCTGTATCTCGCCAAAGTATCAAGTAGTCATCCCAAAATCAGTACGTACCTTTTTGAAACTGTTACCCGGCCAGAAGGTTCAAATCCTGGCCTACGACAACCGGGTAGAGATCATTCCGGAACGGACCATAACCGAAATGCGTGGTTTCCTTAGAGGAATTGACACCACCGTGGCACGGGATGACGACCGCTTATGAAACTGATCATTGACTCATCGGGATGGCTTGAATTCTTTGCTGATGGCCCTAATGCCAATATTTTTTCGATACCGCTGTCTGATGCGTCACAACTTCTTGTACCGGTTATCACCATGTACGAAGTGTTCAAGGTAGTCATGCGACAACGAAATGAGGATGATGCTTTCCAGGCAATCGCCTTGATGAGGCAGGGAACTATCATTGAACTTAGCGAAGCAATTGCTCTGGAAGCCGCAAAATTAAGCCTGATGTACAAAACCCCCATGGCAGACAGCATCATTTTGGCAACCGCACACCAGTATAATGCTGAACTATGGACACAAGACGTCGATTTCAAAAATATCCCCGGAGTAAAATACATTCCCAAGGGAATAATTAATTAAATTTACAGGAGAACTATATGGAATTAATCGGTAATGCATTGACATTAAGTGAGCTTGTTGCCTACCACGAAGGTTCGGTTGTCAGCAAGACGCTGATCGACAAGAAAGTCGGAACGGTTACGGTATTTTCCTTTGGCGCCGGCCAGGGCTTGAGCGAGCATACCGTACCCTATGACGCCTTTGTGCAGGTGGTCGATGGTGAAGCGGAAGTGGTTATTAATGGCGAAGCGCATACGGTAAGCGTCGGCCAGATGATTATTATGCCGGCTAATATCCCTCATGAATTGAAAGCTGTCAAAGCGTTCAAGATGCTGTTAGTTATGATAAGGTCCTGAATTATGTCTGATAAAATCGCCGTGTTGCTCCTCCAGATGGGAGGCCCCGATTCGCTGGAATCGGTAGAACCGTTTCTCTACAATCTTTTTTCAGACCGCGATATCATCAAGATTGGACCGGCTTTTCTGCAGCCGTTCATTGCCAAAAGAATTGTTAAAAAACGGGCGCCAAAGAGTGCTGACAACTACCGTCAGATCGGCGGTAAATCCCCCCTGCGTGAACTGACAGAGCAGCAGGCAGCGGCACTTGAAACCTCATTGGGAGATTCCTACCGCTGCTTCGTTGCCATGCGCTACTGGCATCCGTTCGCACCGGAAGCACTGGCAGCCATCGAAAAACAAGGGATCAGAAAGATTGTGGCCGTCACGCTCTATCCGCATTATTCCCGTGCAACCTCCGGCTCAAGCTTTAATGATCTTGATCGCTGCCTGAAAAAGCGCTCTTCGGCATTTGAACTCTGTTCCGTACGCCATTTTTTCGATCATCCTCTCTATATCAAGGCTCTGGTCGAAAAGATTGAGCAATCGTTGGCGACATTTACTGATCGCTCAAAGGTTCAACTCTTTTTCTCGGCACACTCC
>CAIRND010000506.1 GCA_903879825.1 uncultured Geobacteraceae bacterium | reverse complement strand
TCCGTCTCGATCAACACCATGATCCTTTCCCTGCTTTACACCTCTACGCCCAAAGATGTCCGCATGATCATGGTTGACCCCAAGATGCTTGAATTTTCCATGTACGAAGGGATTCCGCATCTGCTGCTGCCGGTTGTAACCGAACCCAAAAAAGCCTCGCTAGCGCTTAAATGGGCGGTCAACGAGATGGAGCGCCGCTATGCGCTGCTGTCAGACAAAGGCGTGCGCAACATAGATTCCTACAACAAAAAGCTGGCCGCCGAACTGCTTGAGCAGGAAGAGCATGGCTCCCTATCCGATGCAGAAATCATTGAAGATCTGGAGGAACTGCGCGAAGGCGGGGTCGCTGACATGGATCCGATCCCCTTTGTGGTTGATGACGGCGACATGCTGGAGCACAGTCACCTCCCCTACATCGTGGTAATTGTGGACGAGTTGGCCGACTTGATGATGGTGGCCGGCAGAGAAGTGGAAGAACACATCGCCCGTCTGGCCCAGAAAGCCCGTGCCTCGGGTATCCACCTGATTCTGGCTACTCAGCGCCCTTCCGTTGATGTCATAACCGGCCTGATCAAGGCTAACCTGCCGTCCCGCATCTCCTTTCAGGTTACATCGAAAGTGGATTCACGCACCATTCTTGATTGCAACGGCGCCGAAAGTCTGCTCGGTGCCGGTGATATGCTCTATATGCCCCCCGGCACCTCGCGCCTGCAGCGTATCCACGGCGCCTTTGTTTCCGATTCCGAAGTACAGCGGGTGGTTGATTTCCTCAAAAAGCAGGGTAAGCCGGTGTACGAGAAATCGATCCTGGAGATGAAGGACCCTGATGAGAAGGGGAGTATTGAAGACGAAATACAGGATGAGCGCTGGGACGATGCCCTGCGACTGGTGGCGGACACCAAGCAGGCCAGTATCTCCATGATCCAGCGCAAACTGCGTATCGGCTATAACCGCGCCGCGCGGATTGTAGAAATGATGGAGAGCGAAGGAATGATCGCCCTCAGTGACGGCACCAGCAAACCGCGTGAGATTTATATGGATGTCATTCACGCGTATCTGAATTCGCAACTGACGAGATAGAGCGTTTAAGCGCTTATCTCATAACATGACCCAAAACTCCCATTTCACATATAGCCCCATTGGCATCCTGCGCTCCCCCTATGCGCGCCGCATTGATGCACCTCATCAAAGCACGGTCGTGGAAGGTACGGAAAGCGGTGATTTCGCGTTGGCTACGTTGGAACTTCAGGATTGGCTTGATGAAAAAGTCATTCAAGATCTGAGCGGTTTCGAGAGGCTGTGGCTCATCTTCGCCTTTCATCTGAGTGAAGGGTGGAAAAGCAGTGTCAAGCCGCCTCGCGGTGGACCAAAACGGGGAGTTTTAGCCACGCGGTCCCCACATCGCCCCAATTCCATTGGCCTGTCGGCAGTTGAATTAGTAACGATTGAAGGCAGAACGCTGCACCTTCGGGGTGTTGATCTCCTGGATGGCACACCGGTTCTTGACATTAAACCATACGTGCCCTACGCCGATGCCTTTCCGGATTCCAAAGCCGGCTGGATCGATGAACTGGATGCACAACTGGGGCGTTATTACGCGCCAGGACCTCGGAAGCCCCGGTAACGAGGCGCAGCCAAGAGGATCAGTCAGCAGAGTCATGCCCGTTGACCACATACATAAAAATATCACACGAGGACACTATGTACCCTGAATCGGATGATGTAAGCGAATATCTGGTTTCCGATGCTATTATTGACTGGCAGACTCCGGCTGTTCGGCTCAAAGCCGTGGAACTGGCACAGTCATTATCAGATGAAGTTGCCAAAGCCCGTTGCTTGTATGAATGGGTGAGAGACGTCATTCCACACTCTATTGATGCCAGCCACAATATCGTGACCTGCTCGGCGAGTGAAGTTCTCCATCACGGCACCGGAATTTGTTTTGCAAAAAGCCACCTTCTGGCCGCACTGCTTCGGGCGGTCAATATCCCGGCCGGTTTCTGCTACCAGGTATTATGCCTGGATCCACCTGTCGATAATGAACCGGTACTACACGGATTTAACGCAATTTTCCTCGCAAGCCTTGATAAATGGATTCGGGTCGATGCGCGGGGCAACACCAATGGAATCAACGCCCAATTCAATATAAAGCAAGAACAGCTTGCCTTTACCATGGACCCTTTGGCCGATGAATTTATCTACGAAACAATTTTTGCGGCACCGGTGACCAGTGTGGTCAGCAGGCTAAAAATGTACGACACGATACATGAATTGTGGCTTGACTTACCCGAGTCACTCTGACAAAAAGACGACATACCAACGTATCCCGAACAGTGAAAATGGAGATTACCCCATGACCATCACCGCCGCCGCCATACAGTTTACCGTCACTCAGGGAGACGTGGATGCCAACCTGGCGTATGTTCGAGAAGCCCTGCCCCGCGTAGCGGCACAAGGGGCCAACCTGGCGGTACTGCCGGAGATGTGGTCAAGCGGTTTTGCCTACAAAAACCTCAATGAGCTGGCAATGCGGACAGAGGGGATTGTGGCGGAACTGCTGGAGATGTCACTGCGGTACAAGCTGGTAATTGTCGGCAGCCTGCCCGAACCGAACGGCGACAAGGTTTTCAATACGGTCTATGTGGCTGACAACGGTACTCTGGCAGGGGTGTATCGCAAGATCCACTTATTCTCTCTGCTGGGTGAGGATCGTGCATTTTCCAGTGGCGATTCGTGGCTCCTGGCCGATACCTCGATCGGGAAGGTGGGGGTTATCATCTGTTATGATCTGCGTTTTCCCGAACTTTCACGGCGCCTGGCAATCGAAGGTGCCCAGATAATCTGCGTACCCGCCCAGTGGCCCAAACCGCGCCAGGAGCACTGGCGTACGCTGCTGCGGGCACGGGCAATCGAAAACCAGATCTTCGTCGTCGCCTGCAATGCCTGCGGTATCATCGGCAAACTGGATTTTTTTGGAATGAGTCTGATTATCAATCCGAAAGGTGAACTGTTAGCCGAAGCAAGTGAAGAAGAGGGGGAAATTATAGCTGCGCTTGATATGCAGGGTATGAGCGACTGGCGGGCGCAAATCCCCTGTTTTACTGACCGTAAGCCGGAATGTTATTAGTGACTTGGAAATAGCAAATTACCGTTTTTGTAGGGGCGATCCCAACGGGTCGCCCTGTATGATATGCAATATGACAGACTATTGCAGCAAGGGCGAGCCGTTGGCATCGCCCCTACGTGGTGAATCTAAATTTTCTACATCCCTTTGTTTGATCTATCTCAAACATATAGTTCCTTCAACAACTCCGGATTATGCAGTGCCTCGCGCAGAGTACTCCGCAGCGCTTCGACCTGTTTAAAGCCCTCTTCCTTTGACATAAATCCGCTTTTATAGCGCAGCCTGAAACTTTTTCTCAGAACATCGGCTGCGGCAAGCGCCTTCTCTCCGGTGGGATCTACCAGTAAAAACTTCGAATCCTCCGGGTGGCGCAGAAAATCAAAGATCGCTTCCCGGGCCAATTTCATATATTCATCACGGTCACTCTCCGCCAATTGATAGCGCGACTTGCTGGAGAGCGCCTGTACGATTGTTTGCAGTTTTTCCATCCGCGACAGCACCATGATGGAATTAAAAATCCTCTTGTTGGTTCCGAACGAGAAGATCGTTGTCGTCAGCACTCTGCGCAGCAATATGTCGTTGGCACGCCGGTCAGCACGGCAGACAATACGTGCCAGTTCCCAGATATCCTTCTCGACAAACGCCTCAAAGCGCATCTCCCAATAGGTGTGTTTCATGGTTATGGTGGGAAAGGAGCGGATTATTTTATAGGGAACGTAATAATTATGGGCAACCGTATCCGCCGCCAGATGGCAGAGATAGCCATAGGCACAGGCTCTCTGGTGGTCGTTTTCGGCCTCTTTTAGCAGAGTGCGCCCGATCCCCCAGCGATGACAGTGCAGCAGAGAATGGGTGTATTTTTTACCGAGCGTAATATCAGGGGCAAGGCAGCCATACAGAAAATCTTTGGGATGGGCCGCCAGCAGCGCGGCCACATCAGCGGAGATCCCCCCCAGGTCCGCCAGCACCTGCGCTCCCAGTTGGAGGTGAATACCGCCGCCCCACGCCAGCGCATCGGTTGGAAGCAGGGTTGCCGCGACAATGAATAGTAATAAAAGCATGGAGTTCTTTCTTTTGACAGCTCAGGTGCTTACTGGTAGATTGCGCTACCGTTATACGCCAGATTGTGCTTTGTTGCACACAAAATAGACCGGCAGGAGCAGCCCCCGTGACCACGTATCCCAACCAGCATCCCACCAAATCGCATCTGTTTGCTTCGCTCACCGCCTACCTGCAGGATCTTCAGGAAAGCGGAGTTGAAGGAATTCCGGCAGAGCTGATGGCGACAGCGACGCTTGGAACCGAGAGCCAGCCGCACCGGAGTTCTTCCGCACGACACGATACGGAGTCCGCAATGGATAATCAGCAGAACGCACCGGAGACACACGAGACTCTTGAGCAGATCAGAAAAGTTATGGGAGCCTGCCAACGGTGCAAACTGGGAGCCACCAGAAAGAATCTGGTATTTGGGGTCGGCAACCCGAAAGCCCGACTGGTGTTTGTCGGCGAAGGACCGGGGGCCGATGAGGACACCCAGGGGGAGCCGTTTGTCGGTGACGCCGGTAAAATGCTCAATCGCATCATCGCCGCAATGGAGCTGAAACGCGAGGATGTCTACATCTGTAATATCGTCAAATGCCGTCCACCGCAAAATCGGCCACCTGAAGCAGATGAGGTCAGCGCCTGCTCTCCATTCCTGCTGCGCCAACTCCAGTCAGTCAGGCCGGAGGTAATAGTAGCTCTCGGCACATCCGCCGCACAGACTCTGCTGCAGAGCAAAGTGCCCATCTCAAAAATGCGCGGCAAGTTCCACGACTTCCACGGAATGCCGCTCATGCCGACCTATCACCCCTCTTACTTACTCCGTACCGGCGGCAATTCAGATTCATTCTGGAGTGTCTGGGATGACATGATTCAGGTACTACAGTTTCTTAAACTGCCGGTTCCCGACAAAAGCAGGAAGAAGTAGCCCCCGGCACGATGTTACCGTGACTGAAATAATCCCTTTTTTAAAATCTTTATTCCCCCCCTCCCACCACGACCGGGTTGTGCTCGTCGGCGGCACCGTCCGCGATCTTTTATTGGGGAGAAAAAGTCAGGACACTGATCTGGTGGCGGCATTTTCCCCTGAGGAATTCAGCGCACTCGGCTTCCGCCTGGTGGAGGCGACCAGCGGAGCACACGTCTACTTTCGCCATCACCCACAATTCGGCTCGATTGAAGCTACCTGCATTACCAGCATGATGGACCTGGAGGCGGACCTTCTCCGGCGCGATTTTGCCATAAATGCCATGGCAATGTCCTTGACCGGGGTACGCGTTGACCCGCTAGGCGGCGAAGCGGACTTACAGTCCAAGGTTCTCCGGGCCTGCAGTGCTGAAACCTTCAGCGGCGATCCGCTCCGTATCTTCCGCGCGTTCAGATTCGAAGCCGACGGCTGGTGCATGGCACCGGAAACCGCCACGCTGATCAGAAAGCAGCAGTGGACGGACGCGTTTAGTACCATGCCGGTAGAGCGCTTCACCAACGAGATGCGAAAAGCGTTGTCACGAGATAATCCGGAGCGGTTTTTCGAACGGATGATCGAGTTCAACGTGGGGACAGCGTTTCTCCCGGAACTGTTCCGTATGCCATCAATCCCTGCGGGGCCGCTCCAGCACCACCCAGAGGGCGATCTTTTCAGTCATTCCATCCAGGTTCTGCAACGGGTGACGGCAGCGAGCCATGACCCGTTGACCCGTTTTTGCGCGTTTTTCCACGATCTCGGCAAACTGTCAACTGATCCGGCACTCTATCCAAAACACCATGGCCATGATCACGCCGGCTTTGAAACGGCACCGGAGTTTTGCAACCGGCTCGCGCTGCCAGCCACCTACCGTAAAGCGCTGGCCTGGGTCAGCCGCCTGCACGGCACGGCCAACCTGTGGGAGACACTGCGGGATTCTACTAAAATCCGCATGGCGGAACAGGCGATAAAATCCGGAATTGTTGAAATTTTGCCGGTTGTTTCCGCTGCCGACACAGCAGGTGGTATGACGATGGCAGGATGGGATCATACGATCCAGGTTGCCGGGATGAATATGCAGGAGTTAGGGATAGATCAGGAGAAACTCGACGTTATGCCAATTAAGAAACGCTCGACGTTCATTCAGCACGCGCGGGTAGAAAAACTGAGAGAACTGCGCGGAGAGGCTGACGGCAGATCGGGTGCGGGGCTACGAACGTCCAGTCAGCCTGACATTGAGAGCTATTGACACCAGTACAATGGCCATGCCGAGCGCCTGTATAAGATCAATCCGCTCTTTCAGCACAACCGTAATGCAAACCAGCGACAAAATCGGCACCAGCAGGGCGCAATTGGACGAGCGACCGGTCGGGATCATCCGGAGCGCCCTGTTCCAGAGGAGAAAGGCCACCGCCGTCGGAAATATCCCCAGATAGGCCACCAGCAACATGTCCGTACCCGAAATAGACCACTGCATCGGGTAGAGCGGCAACAGGCAGAGAAGGAACAGCAGTCCGAACAGGTTCAACAGAAACATGCCCGGCACAACACTGAAACTGGCATGTTTGATCAGCACACAGAACAGGGCAAAACTGAAGGCGGTACCGAGAGCCACCACCACTCCGATCGAAAGCCGCATATCCCCCAGGCCGCCACCCGCAGAAACCAGCACGAACACTCCTATGAACCCCATAGCAACGCAACAGAGTGCCCACCAGCTCGATTTTTCTCGAAACAGCAGCCACGACAGCAGCAGCATCATCAGTGGATACGTATAGTGCAGGATGACCGCCTGGCTGGCAGGAATATATTCGTACGTTTTCAGGCAAAGGATCTGTTGCACACCGAGTCCGATCATCCCTGCCATCGGGAAGAAAACCGGGCGTTGGCGAAACTCGGTGACAATGGCACCGACCCGCCGCTCGCGGACCAGGATGCAGAACAGCGCGACTGTAGCCCAGATACCGATCCAGACCACGGCAGAAAAACTGTTCATGCGGGTTACCGCTAGCTTGAAACCGGTACCAAGCGTAGCAAACATGGCCACAGCCAGCAAGGCGAAGAGTGTTCCTTTGAATAATTCAGTCATGTCCACCTTTTTTAACTCGCCGCAAGCCTGATGGTGCGATGCTAAAATTCAGAATAACACCATCCTGCTCACCATCCAACTAAATCAGTCCACCCTGACTAACCTCTTGTATCTACAACTCCCTTGACGTCAAAGGGTTACGGGGATTATATGATACACATTTCAAATCCTGCAAACACAAGAGGCACAGATGAAAGGTCGCAGTCTTATCGAGTCAATCGGCTCAACTCCCGTCGTTGAAATCTGTTCCTTACGCCCGAATAGCGCAGTCCGCATTCTGGCAAAGCTTGAAGGAAACAATCCCGGCGGTTCGATCAAGGATCGACCTGCCCGCCACATGATACTGGCTGCAGAAGCCAGCGGCGAACTGACTCCGGACAAGATCATCCTGGAGCCGACATCGGGCAACACCGGCATAGCTCTGGCCATGATCGCAGCTGCCAGGGGATATCGCATAAAACTTGTCATGCCTGCATGCGTCAGTGTTGAACGACGGAGCGTGCTGGAAGCGTACGGTGCCGAGATCGTGCTTTCCCCCGGCTGCGAGGCTACCGATGGCGCGATTCGCCTGGCCCACAAGATTTACGGAGAAAACCCCGGAATTTACTACATGCCCAACCAGTACGCCAATCCAAACAATGTCCTATCGCACTTCGAAACAACGGCACCGGAGATCATGCGCCAAACCGATGGCGCCATCACACATTTCGTTGCCGGCATGGGAACCAGCGGCACGCTTATGGGGGTTTCGAGGTATTTCCGGGAAGCCAAGCCGGACGTGCAGATAGTCGCGGTTGAACCGGTGCTTGGGCACAAAATCCAGGGTCTTAAAAACATGCGGGAAGCGATCGTCCCTCCCATTTACGATCAAAATGCCTTTCATCGCAAGCTTGTTGTGGAAGATGATGAAGCGTTTGAAACGGCGCGTCAGCTTGCGACGAAGGAAGGGATTTTCTGTGGTATGTCAGGTGGGGCCGCAGTGGTCGGTGCGCGCAGGTTGGCGGCAGAACTGGAATCAGGAGTAATTGTCGTCATTATACCCGACCGTGGCGATCGGTATCTCAGCACCAATCTCTTCAAGTCGATGTGCGCCCAATGTCCGCCGTAGTCTGTGAGCGGGATGTACTTACTGTATGGAGGCGTGTGCAACCAAAGGGGCCAAAACTACACTTTTTATATCCTGTCAAAAGTGTAGCATTGACCCCATAATCTTTACCCAACCTCAAAAGCGTATTGAAGAAGTAGAAATCCAGCCAGTTTAAGCTAAGTTGATTTGAAAGTAGTTCCCCCTCACAGACCAGGACAGTTAAACTGGGATCTGGCTAATGCCTTGCAGCCAAACGACAAAAACCCTCCGGCGTGATCGCAGGCTTTGAGTGCAGCACCCAGCTTGATGCAATCCATAGGTGTTGTCGCGGGTGCCGGTTCCGGTTGTTGCTGAACCGACTGCTGTGCGACCTGTTGCACGAGAAGTGGAGCGGCCTGTTGACTCACCGGCTCATGTTTTGGCTCTTTTAAAGACTTTTGTTCTTTGTTGTATTCAGTTGTTATCGCAATCATCGCTGATACGAGCTCATCTGAAATTTTCATCTGTTTTAATGCAGTAATCTCTTTTACAGAAAACTTTTTATATGGACCGCCAACGCTGTTGATCTGGGCAATAATGAGCGCATCTTTTGTACCACTCTTCGCCATTTGTTCAATATCAATGATGCGAAGTTCTGATGGGCCGGTGTAGCGTAAACGTACGGTTATATCCTTGATGGTTGACAATGCTTCGGGATGTTCATCAAGATAGGTTTTAAGTTCCTCAGGATTGTTTTTTGCGATTAATGCAGCAAATTCATCGACGGGGGGAGCGACATTTATCACGCTCTGCGTCGGCTCATCTGCTGTTTTTTCGGTCTTGGCATTCTTTCTTTTGCTGTTTTTCCATGATGAAAAACGCTTGGCCAGTTTATCAATTTCGGCTCGTCGCGAGTCAAGCTGGCTGACGATATCAACGGCAAGATTGTGGTAACCTATTGTTCCCGCCCTTTTCATAATGCCGAGTACGTCAAATGAACCGCCAATCGGAATCTTGCTTGATGCAACAATCTGTATCGGTTTAGTGCTGAGTTCAAGAACTATGTCTGACGGAGTTTCCCAGTCTTTTAGAATGATCTCGGCTTCATAATTGAACTTCCAGAGGAAGGCATGATATCCACCACTGAAGCCGTTGTCCATTTCGGGTGATGCAGGACGGATCTGGATATTTATCTCTGGAAAATCTCCGCGTTTTTCAAAATAAGTTTCCAATTCCGCCTTCATCTCTTTTGAATACATGGAAATAACTTCCATATTCAAAACCTTTAAAGGAAATGGTTTTGTCGTGGTGTAATTGAGCCTGCCTGCAGATATATTCTCACCCATTTGTATTTGATTAGGAAGGTTTGGGTTTTGACCACCACTAATTGTTGAATTAACAAGCCCAACACATCCACCGAATAAAAAAGTACTACACAAAATAAACAGGTTTATCAGTCGCATTTTGAAATCTCCTTGATATGTTGGGATGGGAAGGGATGGGAATTTGTTTTTTAGCGGGGGCACAGTAACACCTGAAATGACCGTCGTCAAACTGTATTTGGAAGATTTGAGCTGTTTCTGAATTATAAATCGGTACGAGATAAAAAGCGTCAGTAAGGGGTCAGCCCTTGACACGAGACATGGGTTGTTGTATTTTCCTCAGGAATCATTAGGAGGGAAGCACAGTGGCAAGACCGTTACGGATAGAATACGAAGGCGCTTTATACCATGTCACAGCGCGTGGTAATGAACGTGGGAAAATATTTTTTACTAAAACGGACTACCGGAAGTTTAAGGAATATCTTACCGACGCCCAGATAAAGTACGGACTTGTTATCCATTGCTATGTACTCATGACCAACCATTACCATATCCTTATTGAAACGCCAGACAAAAACTTAAGTAAAATAATGCATTACCTGAATAGTTCCTATACAACTTATGTCAATATCAAGAGAAAAAGAAGCGGTCATCTGTTTCAGGGGCGGTACAAGGCCATTCTCGTTGACAGAGACAATTACCTTCTGGAATTGAACAAGTACATCCACCTAAATCCTGTTCGGGCAAAAATGGTTGAGCGCCCCGAAGACCATCCATACAGCAGTTATGACGCGTATATCTCCGGCAATGACGAACTTGTCACCGTGGCACCGGTTTTGTCAATGTTTTCAAAAGATAGTGTCGCAGCGAGAGAGAAATACAGGGTATTCGTCGAAAGTGCTTTGAGTGAGGAGATGGAGAGTCCGCTTAAAAGTGTTTACGGCGGCATGATCCTGGGCAACTCTGCATTCATTAAAAAAGCCCTGAAACAAATTAAAGAGGAACTTCTACACAAAGAGGAAACCTCCCACAGGAGAGCATTACTGGCATCCTATGGGTTTGATGACATTATCCCGATGGTTTGCGAACGACATGGAGTGACACCCGCTGAGCTTTTGAGCACAGAACGAAACGATCTTCGGAAAATGTGTATCTATTTGATGAAAAGATATGCCGCAGGGACCAATCAACAGATAGGCAAAATGCTTGGCGGTATGAGTGGTTTTGCAGTCGCTAAAGCGTATCAACGGATAGTGCTGGATGTAAAAACGGATGCTTCCATAAAGAAAGAAATAGTTTGGCTTGAAAATAAGTTGTCTCGTGTCAAGGGCTGACCCCATAAAGTCGCTTTAATCCTAAAAAAGCAGTTTCACGCAACGACGCAACGACGCAACGGCGCAACGAATGAAATCAATCAGATTAAGTCATTTTCAAGTTCACCCGATTGGTAAATCACTATTTGGTTATAAGTCTTTGTTTATTTGTTGCGTTCGTAGCGGCGTTGCGTGATCAAATGCCGGATTTAGGATAATAGATATTACACGGAGAACCACCATGCCTACAACCAAGCGCCCACCGGCGAAATACCAGCCGAAAGGGCTTACCGTCCTGCACGAAGATAAGGATATTATCGTCATCGAAAAACCGGGCGGGCTGCTGACCATCGGGACGGAGCGGGACAAGGCACGAACGGTACACACGATTCTCAACGAGTATGTACGCAAGGGTGATCCGCGCTCCCGCAACCGGGTCTACATTGTGCACCGACTGGACCGCGAAACCTCCGGCATCCTGATCTTTGCCAAGAGCGAAGCGGCCAAGAATTTTCTACAGGAACACTGGCAGGAAACCGAGAAACACTATCTTACGATCGTTTATGGTTCACTGACACCGAAAACGGGGACTATCAGCAGTTACCTTACGGAAAACAGCGCTTTCACGGTGTATTCCACCTCCGATCAGAGCGCCGGAAAGTTGTCACACACAGAATATACCACGCTGAAAGAGACCAAAGGGTTCAGCCTGCTGGACATCCACCTGCTCACCGGTCGCAAACACCAGATACGCGTACATCTGTCAGAAAAGGGCCATCCGGTCGTGGGGGATAAAAAATACGGGAAGGGTAATGATTCCTATGGCACGCTGGCACTTCATTCCCGATCAATCTCGTTCACACACCCGGTTAACGGCAAACGGCTGACTTTTGAAACCGGCATGCCTGAATTTTTTACCCGCCTGATCGGAAAATAGGGGCGCTGCGTGCCGCGCCAAGTAGGAGGGGAGAAAGACATTACAACCTAAATCCAGAAGCTCATTGCCACAAAAAGGCTCAAAATTCACAAAAAACGGCATGTAATTTTAAAAAAACATTTAACCTGTTTGGTGATCTTGATTCACGTCATAACTCACTGGTATTCTTTGCGCTTTTTGTGCATTTTTGTGGCTAACTGTTTTTTAAAGACTAAAGTGCGCCTAACCCGTGTTCCTTAATCCCGCCGATATTCCGCTGATGGTGGCGGCCAAAACGTAGTTCAGCTCTTCGCTCTCATCCCCTGCCCTCTTTCTCCGCAGCAATTCAATCTGAATCAGGCTTAACGGATCAACGTACGGATTCCGAAGCCGAATAGAGCGTGCCAGGGGCTGGTTATTTTCCAACAGGCGCGACTGTCCGGTGACAGCCAGTATCATCGTGCGGGTGCGCTGGTATTCTTCGACAACCATGTTGAACACCCGTTCCCGTAATTCGATATCAGGCACCAGGTTGGAATAGAGCCGCGCCAGCGGAAGATCAACCTTGGTCAGGGCAAGCTCCACGTTTTGGATCAGGTCGGAAAAGAAGGGAAAGCGCCCCATCATAGCGGTGAGCAGTGCTTTTTCTGCGACACCCTTTTCGGCAAATCGTTCCAAAGCGTACCCCACCCCAAACCAGCCGGGGATCACATGACGACTCTGTATCCAGCCAAACCCCCAGGGGATTGCCCGCAGGTCTGACAGGTCGCGGGTTGCCCCCCGACGCGTCGGGCGTGACCCGATCTTGGCCAGTTCGAACTCCAGTACCGGCGTCGCCTGTTCAAAGTAGGGGAAGATATCGGGATTTTCCGCGATATGTTCGCGGTAGAAGGTGTAGGCATCCGCAGACATCTCCTCCAGAGCCTGTTCCCAACGTGAATCAGACGGCGATTCTTCCAGGCCGGGGCGTGATAATGCCTCCAGTGAAGCCGCCACCATCAGCTCCAGATTGCGCTGAGACAGGGAGGCGTCCGAGTATTTCCAGTTGATGACTTCTCCCTGCTCGGTAATTTTGAGAGACCCGCTAAAAGCGCCCACCGGCTGCGCCACAATGGCCCGATGGGTTGGACCGCCACCCCGCCCAACCGTGCCGCCCCGACCGTGGAACAGCACGAGCTTCACTCCGCAGTCGGCGGCCACCCGGTACAGCTGCTGGTGCGTCTTATACAGCTCCCACGTGCTGGTGAGCATCCCGCCATCCTTGTTGGAATCGGAATAGCCAAGCATTACCTCCTGCCTGCGCCCCCATGAATCGAGAAACGGCGCATACTCCGGTGAGCTCCAGAGCGTTCGGCATACATCCGGGGCATTGCGTAGATCTTCGATGGACTCAAACAGCGGCACCGGCATTAAACCTGAATCACCGTGAGCATCGCCAGCGACTCGTATGCCGCACAGCTCCATCAGCCAGATGATGGAAAGAGTATCCTGGACACAGGATGCGCCGCTGATCACGTAACTTTGAATTGCCTCCGGGGGATACTGCTGTTTCAGACTGGCAATTGCCCGCAAGGTATTAAGCAGCTCTGTCGTTTCTGCACTGGGAGGTGACGGCAGCACAACCGCTGCACCGGCACAGGTGGCGCCGCCTGCCGCCAGTTCAGCAACGGCCCGGGCATGTATCCTGGCGTGCTGACGGATATCGAGGCTGTGCAGGTAAAAACCGAAGGTCGCCACCTGGCGAATGAGCGGGTCTACTAACGCGCACGCCAGCCGTTCGCCCTCTCCGGCCGCCAGACTCACGCGGATAAGCTGCAGATCGCTCTCAAAAACGGTTGCGGCACGATAGGCATCGGGGTGGTCCGGCTCAAGCAGGGTACGGCGGAGACGATGAAGCATGTAGCCAACCATGCGCCGGTACTGTTCGCATTCCGGTATAGATTCGCTCTCCCGATCGTTAAAGAGAAGAGTCGCGTGATAGTTTCCCACCGCAGCTGCCAATTGAGTGGTGACCGGGATTCGGCTGACCGAAGGGGTAAGATGGCGGCGCAACTCTTCAAGAGAGGTAATGTAGCCGCCAAGTATCGTCTCGCGCGCCTTCTGGAGCGCTTCGCGGGTAGAGTCCGCTGTAACAAAAGGATTTCCATCCCGGTCACCGCCAATCCAGGAACCGAAACGAACCACCGTTGGCAGCGCACCGGATGGTATGACACTGCCATAGGTCTCCCGAAACGCAGCGGACATGTCCTCGTACAATTTGTGAATTGGCGCAATCAGGGAATCCGGGTAGTGGTCGAGTCCCATCTTGATTTCATCCAGCACCGTGGGCTTGCGCCGCCGCACCTCATCCGTCTGCCACAGAGCGGTGATCTCGGCGAGCATGGTATTCTGGCAATTCAACGCTTCGGCTTCAGTCAGAGGGAGCCGATCAAGTGCCTCTAGCTCACGCGCGATGCGCCTCCGTTTGAAATGGACCACCCGGCGGGCCACATCAGTGGGGTGGGCGGTAAAAACAGGAATAACCGCCACATTCTGAAGCCAGGCGAGCGCTTCTCCGGCAGTTATTCCGGCAGCCTGCATCCGCACAAGGGTACCACGCAGCGAGCCGGGCTTATCCGGTTCATTGCTGGCGAGCAGCGCAGCGCGACGGCGCCGTCTACGATGGTTGGTTTCCGCCAGATTGGTCAGTTCAAAATAAGTGGAGAACGCTTTGACGATCTGGTATGCCTCGGCAATGCTCATCTTGGCGATTACCTGCACCGCCCGTTCCTGTAATTCACGTTCGCCGGGAAAATCGAGACACGCCTCGCCCTGATCGTCATTCAACTGACGGTGTTGGATCGCCAAATGGCGCAGCTCCTCCTCGGCGGCAAACGCCTGATCACCGGCCTGTTCCCGAATAACCGTACCGAGCAGCCGACCCAGCAAGCGAACATCCCGTCGGAGCGGGACTTCACGCAATTCTCCGTCCCTGCTGGTCAGCTCTGCCAGTCGTACCGCCTGATCATCGACCTTCCACAATATTTCATTTTCAGCCATGATCCGCTCCTTACTTCTGGACAAAATTATTACCTGAAATACGATGAAGTCCGCTGTACCACAATCTATTCCTTACCGCTTTTTTGCGCGGCCGAAGGATTGGCATCAGGCGGCACCCCATCCGGTTGAGGCAGTGGTGGTGGTGAAGGAGCCGGCGGTTTGATTACCGCACCGCCATGCGTGGCACAATATTCCTTCGGCTCGGTATCAGTAACATAGAATTCATCCCGCTTCACCGGACAGTCGGGAGTTGCCAGCAAGCCGGTCTCAGGATCGATGGTGACAGAAACGACCGTATCCGGTTTGGTGAAATCAACTGTCGGCCGTGATGCCACAGCCTTTCGCATGAAGCGCTCCCAAATGGGTGCAGCGACAGCTCCGCCGGTAAAACCTTTTCCGGCAGATTTTGGTTTGTCATAGCCAAGCCAGACGCCGGTGACAATCTGCGGGGTATAGCCGACGAACCAGGCATCCCGGTAATCATCCGTGGTTCCGGTTTTTCCGGCAGACGGGTGTGCCAGACTAAACTTTTTAAGAGATTTTGCCGTGCCATAGTTCATGACATCTTTCAGCATCTGAGTGGTAACGTAGGCCACCGCCGGAGAAATCGCCGCAGTGGCCGACGAAGGATTCTCAAACCACGTGCGACGACTGGTATCGTAAATCCTGATTATAACACGTGCTTCAGGGCGAACGCCTCCGGTGGCCAGCGGCGCGTATGCGTTCACCAGCTCATTCAGGGTGACTTCATCCGTTCCGAGAGCCAGAGAGAGGCCATTTTCCGGCCGTAACGACAAGCCGGTTTTCTTGGCAAACTCGACAAAATTTGGCACCCCCACCGCTTCCAGCAGTTTTACCGCGATGACATTATTGGAATAAGCCAGCGCCTGCCTCAGGCTGAGATCACCGTAAAGCTCCCGGCCATAGTTAAGCGGCTTCCAGACCTGATTATTGCCCCGATCATAACCCACCGGGGTATCATTCCAACGACTGCCGGCAGTAAAGCCCTTTTCCAGCGCGGCGGCATATATCATCGGCTTAATAGACGAACCGGGCTGCCGCTTGGCAAAGAAGGCGCGATTGTAGGCACTCTGGGTGATATCGACGCCGCCTACCGCTGCTAAGACATCCCCTGTCACAGCGTCAAGACAGATCAATGCGCCCTGCATCTGTGGATTGACCCGCTTCACCCCTTCACTTAATGCCTGCTCTGCCTGTTTTTGAAGGTTCAGATCCAGCGCAGCGGTCACCTCCAGGCCACCCTGCTCGGTTATCTCCGCACCATAGCGTTCGATCAGCTTGGTGCGGACATGGGCCAGATACTGCGGGGCCTGCCCCGGTTTGACCACCGGCGGAGGATTGGCCCGCAACGTCTGCCTTTGCAGTGAAGAGATCATACCGAGATCCTCCATCCTCTTGAGGACCACGTCCCGCCGTCCGGTAACGTTGACCGGTTTCCCGAGCGGATTGTAGCGAGACGGGTTTTTCTGCACGCCGGCCAACATGGCACACTCGGCTTCATTTAACTCTTCCGGACTTTTATCGAAATAGAGCCGCGACGCCTGGGCGATACCCCAGGCACCATTGCCGTAATATATTTCGTTGAAATACATTTCCAGGATCTGATTTTTACTGTACTTCTTCTCAAAATCCAAGGCCATGCCGGCCTCTTCAAACTTTCGTTCGAGAGTTTTCTTGCCGGTCAGATATCTGTTCTTGATCAGTTGCTGGGTGATGGTTGAGCCACCTTCTGCCAATTTTCGTTTGACCACATCTTTTACCAGTGCCCGCGCGATGCCGCGCACATCGATGCCGCCATGCTCATAAAAACGGGCGTCTTCCACGGCCACCACCGCCTTTTGCAGAAAGACCGGGATGCGGTCTATGGCGACCCAATAACGTTTCTCCGGCAGAATTCGGCCAACGAAGCGGCCCTGATTGTCAAACACTTTAAGAGAGGTATACCCGGTCGGAAGGATGGGATAGGTGACAAAATTGTCCTGGGCCTGTGCGGACGGAATCAGGATCACGAGCAGAAGTAGTGCGGTCACAGAGAGGGATAATGCTCTTTTAAAATAGGTCGATACATGGCAACGCATGTGAATATTTCTCCTTCATAGTGATAATACCACCATCATAACAAAAGAAAGGACCGGCCGCATTATCTATAAATGCTGTCGGTCCCTTTGTGCGCCTATAGAGGAGCCTGTCTACAGCAGCCGGTTGAGAAAGCCCCTGATCCGGTCGTTGTCCTGCGCGGCGCTGAACAGCTCTTCCGGCGTCCCCTGAGCTAGAAAGTTCCCTGACTCCATAAAGATAACCCGATCAGCCAACTCCCGCGCAAAACCCATGTGATGGGTAACTATGATCATCGTCATACCCTCATCAGCCAGGGTGTGAATGGTATCAAATACTTCGCCGACCAGCTCGGGGTCGAGAGCGGAGGTTGGTTCATCGAACAGCATCAGCTTGGGGCGCATGGCCAGGGCACGGGCAATGGCAACCCGCTGTTTCTGACCGCCTGACAGAGTGGCCGGAAAGACATCACGCTTATCAGACAGCCCTACCTTAACCAGCATGTCGGTCGCAATGGAACGTGCCTCGTCGGCCGATTTACGCAATACCGTCAGCGGTCCTTCCATCACGTTGCCCAGTACGGTCATGTGGGGAAACAGATGAAAATGTTGAAATACCATCCCGATCTCGGCCCGTAATGCGCTAATCGCCTGGGGGCGGTCCGGATGACGTTTCGCATTGCGCATTACATAGCCAACTTCGCGACCTTCAAAATGGATAGTACCCTCTTCAATCTCTTCCAGCAGGTTGATCGAACGAAGCAGAGTGGACTTGCCCGAACCGGAGGGGCCGATGATGACCAGCTTTTCACCGTGGGAGACTTCCAGATTGACGCCATTAACCGCCGTCAGGCTTTTGAAGCGTTTGGTGATGTTCTCAAGTTTCAGAAGTGGGTGACTAGCGATGTTCATAGATGCCTGCCCGATATTCAATCTTTTCGAAGATGAAGGTGAAGATAGTCGTCAACACCAGGTAGATCACCGCTGCCAGCGCCAGTGCCGTAATGTTGAAATAGGCGTTAAAGAGCTGATCCGCCGCGCGCATCAGTTCGACCATGGCAATAGTGGAGACAAGGGCCGTATCCTTGATCAGGGCGATAAATTCATTGCCGACCGGTGGCATCAGGCGTTTATAGGTCTGAGGGACAATGATCCGCCGCATGGCCTGACTGTAACTCATGCCGATAGCTTTGGCCGCCTCCATCTGACCATGGTCGATGCTCTGGATAGCGCCACGGATGATTTCCCCCAGGTAGGCCGAGTAATTGAGGCCAAGGCCGATCACTGCAGAGGTAAAGGGGGAAAGGGTGATACCGAGCGACGGCAGGCCATAATAGATAAAAAACAGCTGCAGCAGCAGCGGGGTTCCCCGAAAGAACCAGATGATGAACCAGCACACGCCTGAAACCGGCCGCAGAGTACTGATACGGCCCAAGGCGATCAGCAACCCGCCGAGAGGTGACACCAGCATGGTACAGAGCACCAGCATCAGCGTCATCACTGCACCTCTGGCCAGCGACGGCAGAAAACGCACAACATCTGACAGGACGGTGTGCCAACCCGGTTTGAGCTGATCTTTGAGCGCCGCCAGAAAGTTCCGGGCTTCACTGTTGTCGGGGAAAAGCTTCAGAACTTCCTGACAGACTGCGATCGCCTTGACTGTTTCATTCTGCGAAGCGAGAATCCGGCCAGCCTGCATACGGCTTGAAACAAAGGCACCGGCCTCTTCGTCCGCAGCAGGTGCCGGCACCTGTTTAAGCAGTGCCAGAGCACCATCCAGATCGCCCTGAGCCATCAAATCGCTTGACTGACGGAAGAGTTGATCGTAATCAACAGCACCAAAACAGCTTCCGGTCAGCGTCCATAAAAAAAGCAGGGCTACGAAAGCCCTGCTGGCAGTATATTTCATCGTACTCTTCACCGGCTAAAATTTCTTGGGATTAGTCAACTCTTCTGCAAACCATTTACGAGATATTTTGGCCATGGAACCATCCTTAACCATCTTGTCCAGAGTCTGCTGCACTTTTTCACGCAGGTCGGTGTCACCTTTGCGGAAGGCCACACCGAAGGGCTCCACGCTGATCATGCCGGGGATGATTTTGAACTTGCCGGGACGCTTGGCGATCATGTCACGACCGGTAACATTGTCAACGACTACCACGTCGATACGAGCAGCTTCAAGATCAAGCAGTGCTTTCGGATAATCTTCGTATTCCTTCACCTCATTCGGTGCATTCGCCAGTTTCTTTACGGCCTGAATTCCTGAGGAACCTTTTTGGGTACCGGCTTTAAAGTTTTTGAGGTCTTTAAGTCCTTTGAATCTTTTTTCCTTGAAATTAACGATGGCGATCTGACCATCCATGATGTAGGGCTTGCTGAAAGCGACCTGTTTAGCGCGCTCCTCGGTAATGGTCATGCCGTTCCAGATGCAGTCAAATTTTTTGGCATCCAGAGAGTGAATTACGCCGTCCCAGGCGGTTGGCTGCCACTCGATCTTGATACCAAGCCGTTTTCCGACCTCTTCTGCGGCATCAATATCGAAGCCGACCAGCTTACCATCAGCCTGACGGAAACCCATGGGGGGAAAAGAGTCATCCAGACCGATCATCAGTTTACCATCTTTTTTTACCTTGTCCCAGGAACCATCACCGGCAAAGGCACTTACAGCAAGCAGTGACACGGCGAGACACGACAACAGCAACAGCAGTTTCTTCATGGTATTGATCTCCTCAAACAAAAATTTGATACCTGCGTAACAGGCGGGCGGGATTATTCCAGAAAAGGTCGGACCAGTCAAGGGATGATTGAGGACAGATACGATTGAAGAAGGGTGCTGAAATCAGCACCCTTCCGTTTTCAATCGATAAAAAGCAGTCAGCCACAAAAAAGCGCAAAAAGCGTAAAGAATACCAGTGAATTATGACTGGCTGAGAGGTCACCAAACAGGTCAAATATTTAACCAACACAACATGCTGTTTTTTGCGAATTTTGTGCCTTTTTGTGGCAATGAACTTCCGGACTTGGGTTCAATCGTTACTTCAAGTTTTGTTTGATCCGCGCAACCGCTTCAATGACGTTATCCCGATTGCCAAAGGCTGACAGGCGGAAGTAGCCTTCCCCGCTGGGGCCAAAACCGGAACCGGGGGTGCCGACAACGTTGCATTCTGTCAGTAGCTTGTCGAAGAACTCCCAGCTGGTCATACCGGCCGGTGTT
>CAIRND010000505.1 GCA_903879825.1 uncultured Geobacteraceae bacterium | reverse complement strand
GATCCAGAAGTAGCCGCATTTGAGCGCCCCGGACTGAATACGCTCCAACGTCTTCAAATGCGGCGTCATCGCGGCGTCCGACATCCAATGAGCAATGAGCGAATGGAACAGCTGAGACACCGGGCCCAGATTATATTCACTACTGCACAGCTGCAAAAGTTCTTGCTTCGCACGGTTTTTCCCCTGTTTGACCTCAGCATATTGATACAGCATCCAGAGCACAAACTGCTGCGGGTGGTTGCGCTGTTTGAACGCCCACTCACCCAGCTCGGCAGCCATCTGCAACTGATGCGGCAGACCGCTCCGAATCAACGCCAGCAGGTAAAACGGGCCGGAGAGATCGCGGAAAAACACCTTACGTTTGCCGCTCTCTTTTTTCAGCGCCGCCATGCCACTCTCAAAATGTTCAATGGCGCGCCCATCATCCCCCTGCAGCACCGCCAGCCAGCCGCGCATTTCATGCAGTGGCAGCGCTTCATTATTTTCCAGAATCGGCGCTGCCTTATTGATTTGCCCGCGCAGCAGCAGCTGTGTCAGGTAGAGTTTTCTGACATCAGCGGACTGTTCCGCACCGCTGGTAATAATTTCTTCCAGCAGTCCAAAAGCGGTGTCGGACGGATAGAGCTGCACCAGTGAATGTTCAAGATGAAATGAGAGAATCGCCATCCGGATCGTTTCCGGCATTTCCCTGAGCCAATCGATGTCCAGCGGCTCGGGGCAGATCAGGGTAAAGGGGTGATGTTCCCGAAATTCTTCCGGATAGCTGGCCGCGCAGGTGGTGAGCAGTCCGGCGAGTATTGGCTCAAGGTTGCGGTACAGGGCGATACGGATGTCCTGCACGCAAAGCGCATATGAGCGATAATAGACCGTATGCCAGGATTCACGAGGCGCAATCACGCTCTGCACCGCCTGCGCGTAACGATGAAGAAGCCTCTCCTTCTGTATCTGACGGACAAGAAAATGGGACAGAAGCGGGTTACAGCGATATAGTCCATCATTTTCAAGTGCCAGAGTGCTCCGGACAAGTTTTTCCATAAGCGGCGGTACGTCGCCCAGAGCCATGGTCTTGCCCTGCGGGTTTTTGATACCAATCTTTTGGAGACACAGGGAAAAAGGGGTACGGGCAACCGGCGCGTACATGAGCGCCAACAGGGCAAGCGCAGCACGTTCTTCAGTGTGCAGCGCAGTTATCTCATCAAGGAGCGACAGCAGGTTATCCGGGTGGGTGAGTGACATGAAATTCCTTTGAATGATGACAATGGGGGGAGAGGCCGCGCGCATTCTAGCAGTAAGCAGAGTCAACCTCAATACACAAGCGGCCGCAACAAAAAAAACGGACGTACCATATGGTCGCCCGTTTTCCTGATTGGTCCTCTATTGACGCACGGAGTAATATCATATATTATATCACTTATGCGATACCTGATTGATACATGCGTTTTAGTTTCGGCATTACGCTCTTCTGCCGGTGCAAGCCATAAAGTTTTGAAGGCGGCTCTGGATGGAACTTTACCAGTTTTGATGCATTATAAACTGCTTGCGGAGTATCGCTCTGTACTTTTCAGGCCGGAGCAGCTATCGGTTATTTCTCAAACCGAATATGAAATAGAACGCCTGCTTGCATACTTGGTTACGATAGCGATTGAAAGCAAGGTGCGCTACCTGTGGCGACCCAACCTGTCTGATCCTGCCGATGATTTTGTGTTGGAAATTGCCATTTCCGGCCAACCGGCCACAATTGTGACCCATAACACTAAGGACTTCCAGCGGGGCGACCTCTATTTTCCGCAGATAGTTATCTGCACTCCGCAACACATTGTCAGAGAGGTATTAAACCATGAGTAAACAAAAAGGATTTCTCCTCAGACTTTCGGAAGATGATCGTAACCGCGCTCGTGGCCTGGCTTCACAGATAGGCTATTCCGAAAATCGGCTCTACGCTGAAATGATTCACGATGGATTACTTATTCAAGAGCAGATGAGTTATTATTCAGCACTTAAAAAAATGGGGACAACTATCAAAAAAGATGAAGTAATGGAGATACTAGCAAAAACTCCTGCGACTCCCCCCGAACCACAAGATTGCCTTTGAGGAGTGCTTTTATACTCGCCTCGGCTTGATATAGTAAGGAATTAAAATTGTTGAAGTGCAAAAGGGACTCTTTCGAGTCCCTTTCTTTTAAAAACACTTATCTGCTTAAACATGGTTACCGCATCATCTCAAAGAACCGATCCTCGCAGGTCTCATCCTTAATATCGATAAACTTGTTACAAATTTCTGTAACCATATTGACCACCCCCTGATAGCCGATGAGCGGATAACGGTGCTTGTTGACCCGGTCGAAGATGGGGAAACCAAAGCGAAACAATGGCACCTTGGCGTCACGGGCGGCAAATTTGCCATGGGTGTCACCGATGATGGCATCAACCGGGTCAGTGACTACCAGGCTGCGCAGGTGCCAGAGGTCTTTGTTCATATAAATTTTGCAGCCGGTACCGTACATGGAGCCATCAAGCAGGGCCTGCAACTCTTTCTCCGCTTTTTTACTGCCGCGACTGCAGAGAATGTGGTGCGGACGGGCGCCCATTTCGAGCAGGAAAGATACGTAACCGGTCAGATAATCCGGATCACCATACACGGCAAACTTTTTGCCATGCATATACTGCTGTGAATCGGTCATAGCATCAACAGCACGGCCACGCTCGTTTTTCAGAGATGCCGGCACCTCTTTGTCGAACAGTTCGGCGATCTTCATAATCAAGGCATCCGTCTTCTCGATGCCCATCGGCATCGGCAGAGATACGTGTTTACCGGAATAATTATCCT
>CAIRND010000504.1 GCA_903879825.1 uncultured Geobacteraceae bacterium | reverse complement strand
GGATGTTTTGTCTGTTTTAGGCACAACCAGGATTTGTCCAATGCTTGTATAAGCATCAGTGAAGTCATATTTTGCTTTGCGCTCGTCGGTGATGGTGACAGATGAGATGATTGCATCATACTGACCAGAATCAAGACCGGCGAAAATGCCGTCCCATGCGGTGTTTTTGAATTCAACGGTAACACCAGCTTCTTTTGCAACGGCATTAAGAAAATCGATATCGTACCCAACAATCTGCTTGTTGGCGTTAACCATTTCCATCGGTGGCCAGGTGGCATCAGTCGCAACTTTAATGCTCTTGGATGCGGCTAAAACTGTGCTGGAAAATGATGCTAACAACAGGGCAACAACTGAAAGAATACGAAGCATTTTCATGTGTGACTCTCCTTTTTTGATGGCACTAAATAATTAAATGGTATTACAAGAATGTTTTTTATATAAATATGTGGTGGATTGTCAATAAAAAACAATTTAGACCGCACTAAACAACGATGTATTTTAGCCAGGTATATTAGCGTAACGGCACTATGTGATGAGTCACATCAAATAACCACGCAGGCATAACGGGACCACATTCGATGAATAGATACAAGGCTGCTCTGCTTCTTCTTACGACGACTTTCTTTTGGGGAGTGACATTCACGGTTGTGAAACAGTCAATTGAAAGCGTGGATGTGTTTGTGTTTCTTGCACAACGATTTATCATGGCCTTTCTTTTTATTCTCCCTATCGGAATATATAAAGGGAGAGTTTTTAATGGTTCGGTTCTTCTCCGGGGATGCATACTGGGTGTTCTCCTTTTTAGCGCATATGCGTTTCAAACTGTCGCGCTCCTTTATACAAGCGCATCAAATACCGGTTTTCTCACAGGGCTAAATGTGGTGATAGTGCCCATAATAGCCGCCATAATGCTTAAACACAGAATAGCACTGGGAGTAAAGCTGGCTGTTGTGCTTGCAGTCATAGGATTAATGCTGCTCTGCGGTAATGGCACCATGCACATGAATCGAGGAGATGTTCTGGCTGCTATTTGTGCAGTGTGCGTATCTCTTCATCTTATTTGCACCGGTGAATTTGTTGTGCAAAATGATTATTATTGGCTGACAGTCGTACAATTAGGTGTCGTTGCCATACTGAGCTATGCAACCGCGCTTATAAGGGGCAAAGACGTGGCAATATGGTATCCGGATCTCCTTATGCCACTGCTGGTCTGTTCACTCATTGCGACGGTATTCGCCTTTCTTGTACAAACATCAATGCAGCGACATATCAGCCATACCAATACCGCACTGATCTTTTGCACTGAGCCAGTATTTGCAGCACTATATGCACGTCTAATGTTAAACGAGCGGCTCGGGACGTACGGTTATGTGGGAGCCGCGTGTGTCATGGGTGCAATGATGATTTCAATACTGCCGGAAAAAAAGAGCAAAACACCTGTAAGTCCAGCTATATAAAAGAATACGATCGAATATTTATGATACCTGTGCGTAATATCAGCAAGCAAATAGTAAAAAAATAATGTATCCAACAATTTTTTTATTGACACTTGATTGCTAAAGAGAGTACAAGTGCAATTCCTCGCTGCTGAGGAGCAACAAACGCTACTGACCCGAATGGAGCTGTCGGTGTAAATTCCGACCCTACAATTATTCCATTCCCATCCGCTAAAACTGTCAGAGCGTCCAAAAGTTACACACAATTTTAAATGATATTGTTCGTCAGGTATGATTTATCAGTCGATAGATCAGAACAAAGAACAAAAAAAACCACACATTGAAATAAATAGATTGACATTGCTGGCAGTATTTTGCTAGTTTCGCAATTCGCTCCACTTTGGGGCAGTTTGATATTTTGTATCTGGAGAATTTGACGACTATGCCAACAATCAACCAGCTGATCAGATCAGGTAGAGAAAGCAAAAAAGATAAATCTACTGCACCCGCTTTGAAGTCGTGCCCACAGAAGCGTGGCGTTTGTACAAGAGTTTATACAACGACACCAAAAAAACCTAACTCCGCGCTCCGTAAAGTTGCCAGGGTACGTTTGACAAATGGTCTCGAAGTTACATCATATATTCCTGGTGTTGGTCACAACCTTCAGGAACACTCTGTTGTCCTTATTCGTGGCGGTAGAGTAAAAGACCTTCCAGGTGTTCGTTATCACATCGTTCGTGGTACGCTTGACTCGGTTGGTGTTAAGGGTCGTCTGCAGAGTCGTTCTAAGTATGGCGCTAAGCGTCCGAAATAATACTGAACCTGTTAAGCTGAGGGGATATATATGCCGAGAAGAAGAGAAGTACCCAAAAGAATCATTCTGCCCGATCCAAAGTTTAACGATAAAGTTGTTGCTAAGCTTATCAATACTCTGATGCTTGCTGGTAAGAAAAGTGTTGCGGAGTCAATTATGTATGGTGCGCTTGAGCTTGTAGCGCAGCGTGCAAATGATGAAGCTGTTAAAGTACTCAAGAAGAGTCTCGATAACATTAAGCCTTCACTCGAAGTAAAGTCGCGTCGTGTTGGTGGTTCGACTTATCAGGTGCCTATTGAAGTACGGCCAGAGCGTCGTATGTCTCTCGCAATGCGTTGGTTGATCAAGTATTCAACTGCTCGCAGCGAAAAGACAATGAAGGATAAGTTGGCTGGCGAAATACTTGACGCGTTTAATAATCGTGGTTCCGCAGTAAAAAAACGTGAAGATGTTCATAAGATGGCAGAAGCAAACCGTGCCTTCGCCCACTATCGCTGGTAATAGCATTAAACGTTTTTGGAGGATTCAGTGCCCCGCTTAGCCCCATTAGATAAATACAGAAATATCGGCATCATGGCTCACATTGATGCAGGAAAAACGACAACGACCGAGCGTATTCTTTATTACACCGGCGTTTCCCATAAAATTGGTGAAGTTCACGAAGGTACTGCAACAATGGACTGGATGGAGCAGGAGCAGGAGCGTGGTATTACTATCACTTCCGCAGCGACTACCTGCACCTGGAATGACCATCGTATTAATATTATTGATACACCTGGTCATGTTGACTTTACTATCGAAGTTGAGCGTTCTTTAAGAGTTCTTGATGGAGCTGTAGCTGTTTTTTGCTCAGTTGGTGGCGTTGAGCCCCAGTCTGAAACAGTATGGCGTCAGGCTGATAAGTATGGTGTCCCCCGTATTGCTTTCGTAAACAAAATGGATCGCGTCGGCGCAGATTTTTTCCGCGGCGTACAGATGATCAAAGACAGATTAAAAGCAAATCCGATCCCAATTCAGCTCCCTATCGGAAAAGAAGAGAATTTCAAGGGCATTATTGACCTTGTAACAATGAAAGCGATTCTATGGGACGACGAAACTCTCGGAGCAACATTCCGCACTGAGGAAATTCCGGCCGATCTTCTTGATGAAGCTGTTGAATATCGTGAAAAACTAATTGAAGAAGTATCCAGCCACGATGATGCACTCATGGAGAAGTATCTTTCCGGTGATGCACTGACTGAAGCTGAATTAAAAGCAGCAATTCGTTCATGTACAATTGCTATTAAAATATGTCCGGTTATCTGCGGCTCATCTTTTAAGAACAAAGGTGTACAG
>CAIRND010000503.1 GCA_903879825.1 uncultured Geobacteraceae bacterium | reverse complement strand
TCTGCTCAAAAAAGTATTCTTGATTATATTGAAATTGGCTCGTCGGAGGGAAAGTTGCTCTACTCAAGTCCAGTACCGGAGGGCGAAGGCTATTGGGTACCGCTGACTATGATTGGTGGCATCACCCCCGAGCACCGTGTTGCCCAAGAGGAAATTTTCGGACCGGTACTTGCTGTTATGAGAGCAAAAGATTTCGATCAGGCCATTGCGTGGGCCAACTCGACCCGGTTTGCCCTTACCGGCGGAATTTTCAGTCGCAGCCCGGAGCATCTGACTCAGGCGCGACGCGAGTTCAGAGTCGGTAACCTCTATATCAACCGAAATAACACCGGCGCACTGGTTGATCGCCAGCCATTTGGGGGTTCTCGCATGTCAGGAGTCGGCACCAAAGCAGGCGGCCCTGATTATCTGCTGCACTTCATGGATCCGCGGGTGGTGACTGAAAATACTATGCGGCGGGGATTTGCACCGATCGAAGAGGATGATGACTGGGTTGAATAAATCGTGATGAAGTCTACTGTCCCCCTATTTACACTGAAAGAGGGGGACAGTAGATTATCTGGATAAGCAGTAAATTAAATTATTACGAGCAGGCCGCAAGTCTGAAGACAGGTCTGTGTACGGCATTACTAAACATGTGTGTTTTGGCCAAAGTACATTCAGCGGCATTCAATGCTTCGACCACCGCCACCTGATTGGCGCCAATGACAAAACTTTTGCCTGCTGACAGCAGATAATCCCGGCCATCACCACATGTCAACCACACAGTTCCGCTTGTGCAACGCAGGGTAGCGCCATCTTTTCCGCCATCAAACCGAATCAATTCATCTTGTGCAAGACAACATTCCATAATAATTACCTCCTGTTCGTTATGGTTGCCATCCTACACCCCCTTTTGACAAAAAAACAGATACAGAAAATCCATTTTGTAACCATAACAGTTCTATGATATACTGACTGTACCCAATAAATTCAGCCCAAATTGTACCTGTATTTATTGCAGGGGAGCGGAGTATGCTGCGCATATGAAACAGACATTGGCACAGACAGGTAAAGAGCTGCCACTCTATGAGCAGGTGGCACGTGATGTACGCGGTTTGATTGAGCAAGGAACCTTTCGCGCTGGTGATCGACTGCCTTCGATCCGGCAACTCAGTCAGCGTTTCAGCGTCAGCATCAACACAATCATGCAGGCTTACACACTGCTGGAAGATCAGCGGCTCGTCGAGGCGCGCCCACAGTCGGGCTATTACGTTCGCAGCAGAGTCCCGGAGATTCGCGGTCCTGTTTTTAAATCCAAAGATTTCCTCGCTCCGACAACGGTTACGATCAGCAATGTGTGTCATCAGGTCATGTGCAACATGATGAATAAAGCGTTATTGCCGTTAGGCAGTGCCATCCCGCACATCAAAAACCTGCCGGTTGACAAGCTTAACCGGATTATGGCCAGCGAGGTGCGGCGTCTGGGCGAACAGAGCGTTTCCTACCAGATGCCACCCGGCTATGAGCGGTTACGGGTTCAGATCGCCCGCCGCGCACTTGTTGCAGGCATCAGCAGCGGACCGGATGACATCCTGGTGACATCGGGCTGCGTTGAAGCGGTGTCACTGGCGCTGCGGGCCACCTGCCGCGCCGGTGACACCATCGCGGTCGAGTCGCCCTTCTACTTCAATTTTATGCAGATGATTGCCGATCTGGGGCTGAAAGCGCTGGAAATTCCGGCCACCCCCCGCGAAGGAATCAGCATCGAGGCGCTGCGTTACGCGATTGAACAGGACAAAATCAGCGCCTGCCTGGTGATAACCAATTTCAGTAATCCGCTCGGAAGCCTCATGCCGGATGAACGAAAGCGGGAACTGGTGGAACTGCTGGCCAGTCACGACATCCCGCTGATTGAGGATGATATTTACGGTGACCTGACCTTTGGCAACGAACGCCCCACGGCAGCCAAGTCCTTTGATCGGTCTGATCTCGTCATTTACTGTTCATCATTTTCCAAGACAATAGCCCCCGGTTATCGGGTTGGATGGGCAATTGGCGGGCGTTTTCAAGGCGAAATGGAACGTCTTAAAATGATGATGAATATAGCGACAGCGTCACCTTCTCAGCTCGCAATTGCAGAATTTCTGGCAAACGGTGGTTACGATCATCATCTGCGCAGTATCCGTAAAATCCACGCGCGTAACATTTCACAGATGGCCGATGCGGTGTCACGCTACTTTCCCGCCGGCACCTGTATGACTCATCCCTCCGGCGGTTTTATTCTCTGGGTGGAAATGCCGGTCGGTACCGATGCCATGCTGCTGTATCACCGCGCGCTTGAACAAGGGATCAGCATCGTACCGGGACCGCTCTTCTCGCTCTCCAACAAATACGGCAATCATATCCGCCTGTCAGCGGCGCAGTGGGATGAAAGAATTGAGCAGGGGATTGAGAGTTTGGGAAGATTGGCGCATGAACTGCTGCCGGGGTGATGATTCAAGTGTACATACAATAAATATGTATGATACAAGCATACACAGGAGGTGCGTATTATGCGTGCAACACTTAACATACCCGACGATCTTTTGGACGATGTGCAGTCATTAAGTGGTGAAAAATCAAAAACCCGCGCTATTGTAATAGCTATGGAGGATTTTGTCCGCCGCCGCCGTATGGAGTCACTCATTTCCTTGCGGGGAAAAGTTACCATTGATTATGACTGGGAATCGGCTGAGCAGGAAGAGCTGCTTGCTGCCGAGGAAAGGGAAAAATATAATGGGGATTGAGATCATTCTCCCGGATACCTGTGCCTGGATAGATTATTTCAAAGGCCGCGACACTATTATTGCGCATTCTTTGGCGCACGCTCTGGCCACATGCGAAATAGTAACCTGTGGGGTGGTTATGTATGAACTCTTTCAGGGAATTCGCTCAAACAATGAGCAAAGGGATCTACTTAAAGCATTCAGCTCATTGCGCTACATTGAGATGGACAAGGGACTCTGGCTTTCGGCAGCACAGATATCAGCCTCCTTACGAAAGAGAGGTGTAACTATTCCGTCTTCAGATATTCAGATTGCAGCGGTGGCACTTCATAACAAACTGAGCATCCTGACTATTGACCAACACTTCAAACAGGTGCCTGATCTCGTAATAAAGGAATCTCTTTGATTAGGCAAAACATCCGCCAGGGGTTGGCAGCAGCGTGGCCGATTTGTCTCGGCTATTTTCCCATCGGGCTTTCACTGGGGGTTCTGGCCCAAAAAGGCGGGCTGGCACCCTGGCAGATGGCAGTTATGTCAATACTCGTTTTTGCGGGCGGTTCACAGTTCATCGCAGTGGCGATGCTGGGTGCAGGAGCCTCACCGGTAGCAATTGTTTCCACGGTTTTCATGGTAAATTTGCGGCACCTGCTGATGAGCTCCGCCCTCTCTGTTCATTTCCCCAATGCCTCCCGCCGTTTTCTGGCACTGTTCGCCTATGGCATAACAGACGAAAGCTTTGCCATCAACCTGACGCGCTTTAATCAGGGTGGCTGGGATCAATACAGCGCCCTGACCCTCAATCACGCCGCCAACACGACCTGGATTGTCAGCACTGTCATTGGAGTGTATGTCGGACAACTGGTTCCGCCCGGTGCTGCTGGCGTGGACTATGCGCTGACCGGCATGTTCATCTGCCTGCTGATCTACCAGTTGCGTGGGCCCATTTTCACGATCACCGCCCTGATTGCGGCGGTCGCCTCCGTGCTGGCATATCTCTGGCTGCCGGGCAATGCATACGTGATAGTCGCCTCCTGCCTGGCTGCCACAGTCGGCCTGATACTGAAGCGCACCATGCGGAAACGGGGAGAACAGACATGAGTGACCGTGACTTTCTGCTCTTGATGCTGGCCATGGGTGCAGTAACCTACCTGCCGAGAATGATACCGCTGGTGATTCTTTCTCAGAGGAAATTACCGGTCTGGTTTGCCGAATGGCTGGAGCTGATTCCACCCGCGATCCTCAGCGCCCTGATCGCCCCGACACTGTTCGCCCATTCCACCCCACGGCTGTTCACCCTC
>CAIRND010000502.1 GCA_903879825.1 uncultured Geobacteraceae bacterium | reverse complement strand
GATATTTTCTACATCTTCCCTCCTCCAGCGTCCCTTTACAAAAGTTTCCAGCCGGAGTTGAAGGGGTATTTGCTGTTCTAGCTCACAAATAACCGCTTGGCATCACAGTTGGTACAGCTTTTGCTGTATACGTCCCGATGCTTAGTCTGGTTAATCCTTAAAAGATCATTTACCGTAGAGTTCGGTTGATGAACGCAGAGGAAAATCGAATAGTCATGGGTCAGAAACGTTTCACCTTCTTGAATAGTTGCTTTTTTTTGCTATGTTTTATAGACGAATTTGTTTGATGTGACCGGGAGAGTCTATGCCCATTTCTGGGATTGTACTGACATGTGTGGCGGTTGATGTTGATGATGTGGCGCTCCGGCTGGCTGTCATTGACGGCGTTGAAGTCCATGGGGTGCTACCGGACGGAAGAATCGTGGCAGTAGTTGAGGCTGAGACGGTTGATGGTGAAGTGGCACTGGTAACAGAACTTCAGGAGATAGAAGGCGTTGTTTCTGTGCAGGTGGCCTATCACAATTTTGACGAAATTGAAGCGGAACAGCCATAGTGGCTTGCAACATCTAAAACCAACCCCCCTTTATCCCCAGAGGGTACCCTTGTCAGGGGGGAAGCCTTTAAGCCTCCCTTGATAAGGGTTTGGAGGGGTTTGGTGCGAAAGTTTAAATGTTCCAGGGTACGAGGCGGTTTCTTTTGTTGTTACAACACTGTTGGCAAGGAGGATGCGAATGGAATTGACGAGACGTGATTTTATCAAAGCCAGTGCGGCTGCAGCGGCGTTTGCCGCAGTAGGGGTTTCCGTGGTGCGCCCAAAGGGCGTAGAAGCGGCTGAAGCAGGAATTACCTGGGGCAAGGCCCCCTGTCGTTACTGTGGTGTTGGTTGCTGCGTACTGGTAGGAGTTAAGGGTGGTAAAATTGTAGCCACCAAGGGTGACCCGGCTGGTCCGGTCAACAAAGGGCTCAACTGTATCAAGGGATATTTTCTGTCCAAGGCGCTCTACGGCAAGGATCGTCTGACCAAGCCTTTAATCCGTAAGGGCAACAAGATGGTCGAATCAACATGGGATGAGGCCCTCAATCTGATCGCCTCAAAATACAAGGAAGCCATTGCGGCTCACGGCCCTGATTCGGTGGCTATGTACGGCTCCGGCCAGTGGACCATCCACGAAGGCTACACCGCATCAAAACTTATGAGAGCCGGCATCGGCACCAACAACCTGGAGCCCAACGCACGACTCTGTATGGCCTCGGCAGTTGTTGCCTTTATGAACACGTTTGGCTCTGATGAGCCGATGGGGTGCTATGACGACCTTGATCTGGGTGATACCTATATTCTGTGGGGGGCCAATATGGCCGAAGCCCATCCGGTCCTCTTTTCCCGTCTCATCGACAACAAACTTAAACACCCCACGGTCAAATTGATCGATATTGCCACCCGTAAAACCCGTACAACCAAGATGGCTGACGAATATATTGCGATGCGTCCTCATGGAGATCTGGCGGCAATCAACTCTATTATTCACGTTATCCTGCGGGACAAGCTCTATAACGAGTCGTTTATTACACAGCATGTTAGCTTTAAGCGCGGCAAAGAAAACGCTCCCTATGGCCTGAAGGACAAGGAGGTTTTCAATGAAACGCCGGCAGACATCAAAAACCTGACCTTTGACGAATACAAAGAGCTGATGAAACAGTTCACCCCCCAATGGGGCGAAAAGATCTCCGGTATTCCGGCCAAAAAGATTGAAGAACTGGCTAAGATTTATAGTGACAAAACGCGCAAGGTTAACTCGCTCTGGACGATGGGAGTCAATCAGCATTCGCGCGGAGTCTGGGTCAACAATCTGATTTATAACCTGCATCTGTTGACCGGCAAGATCTGCAAGCCGGGAGAAAACCCGCTTTCTCTGACCGGTCAACCATCTGCCTGCGGCACCGCCCGTGAGGTCGGCACTTTTGCCCACCGCCTCCCCGCCGACATGGTCGTAATGAATGAGGCCCACCGCAAGAAAGCCGCCGGAATATGGGGTGTTGATCCCAACAAGATTCCGGCCAAGGTTGGACTCCACACTATGGAAATGTTCCGCGCCATAGACCGTAACGAGCTTAAGTGCATCTGGATTCAGTGCACCAACCCGTTCCAGTCGCTGCCGAACGTGACTCGTCTTCGTAAAGCAGCCGAGGCCCGTAAAGCCTTCATCGTGGTGTCCGACATCTACCCGACCAAATCAACGGAAGTTGCCGATGTTATCCTTCCTTCCGCCAGTTGGGTCGAGAAAGAGGGGGTATTCGGCAATACCGAGCGACGAACCCAGCAGTGGTTCAAGATGATCGAACCTCCCGGTCAGGCCAAGGAAGATACCTGGCAATTAATCGAATTTGCCAAACGCATGGGGATGGGGCATCTCTTTCCCTACAGTGAAAAAGGCTTTTACAAGGAAATGTGGGAAGAATACCGCAAGTTTACCATCGGCACGGGCAAAGATCTGGCCCCGTACGAAACGTATGCCAAGGTGCGGGGACTGCGCTGGCCGGTCAAGCCGGACGGCAAGGAAACTCGCTGGCGCTACACGGAAGCTGATGACCTGAACGTGAAAAAAGGTGAAGGGATCAAGTTCTATAAAGCGCCCGGCAACAAAGTAAATGTCTGGTTCCGCCCCTATGAGCCACCGGCAGAGTCTCCGGACAAAGAGTATCCGTTCTGGTTCTGCACCGGTCGCCTGCTGGAGCACTGGCACACCGGCACCATGACCGGACGGGTACCTGAATTGAAACGGGCCGTCTCCGGGGCAACCATAGAAATGCACCCCGACGATGCCAAGCAGATGGGAATCAAAAACCGCGACATGGTGCGGATCACGTCTCGGCGCGGCACCATCGTACTACCGGCAGAAATCAACGGCCGCAGTACACCGGAGAGGGGCAATGTTTTTACCACCTTCTTTGACGAAACCAAGCTGGTAAACGAGTTGTGTATTGATGCTTTTGATCCTCTCTCCAAAGAGCCGGATTTCAAAAAGTGTGCAGTAAAAGTAAAAAAGGCATAAGAGAGCGGCAATGAATCCTGATATTTCACATCCCGGTATCTCCCGGCGGCAGTTTTTGAAGGGGAGTGCGATTACCCCCCTTGCCCTGCTGCTGGCCGGAAGCGGCATCGCCGCAGTTTACCTGCGGCCTGCCGATGCGGGGGGCTTCACGCTGCGACCACCGGGAGCCATTGCTGAAAAACGTTTCCTTGCTGCCTGCGTTAAATGTGGTAAGTGCGCCCAGGCTTGTCCTTATACTTCCATAAAAATGGCTGGCGGCGAAGCCGGGGTGGGGATCGGGACTCCGGTTATCATCCCGCGTGATATGCCCTGTTATCTCTGTTCGGACCTGCCCTGCGTCAAGGCCTGCCCGTCAGGGGCGCTCGATAAAAAGCTCGAGGATATTGAAAAAATCCGTATGGGAACGGCGGTCATAATCGACCGGGAAAGTTGCCTTTCCATTCGGGGCTTGCGCTGCGAAGTCTGCTATCGTCAGTGCCCCCTGATCGACAAAGCGATTACCATCGAACCACGACACAACACCCGCACCGGCGAACACACCATAATGGAACCGGTGGTGCATAAGGAAAAATGCGTCGGCTGCGGAATCTGTGAAAAATCCTGCGTTTTGCCGCAATCAGTCATTGTGGTGCAACGTACGGTTGCAATTCAGAAGGATAGTTATGAATTTTAACAGGTGGTGGATCCCACGCCGCACGGTTCAGCTATCAATACTGGCGCTGATCGCTTCACCACTTTTTGGTATGACTTTTTTTCGCGGCAATCTGGCTGCTGCCGACCTGTTCGGTATTCCACTTGCTGATCCGTTAGCCTTTCTCCAGGCCCTGATCGGCGGCAGGGTTTTTGTGCTATCCTATCTGGGTTCGGCACTGCTGGTCACTTTTTTGTATTTTATGTTGGGCGGGCGCAGTTTCTGCGGTTGGATCTGTCCTGTAGGCCTGATAACAGAATGTGCGGACAAACTCCGCAGGCGGCTTGGAACCGGTGAAGCGACGATGTCACTTACTGCCAACCGCTGGAGTCTGACACTGGTGGTGGCAACAGTTGCCGTTACCGGAATCCCGTTTTTTGAAGTATTGTCGCCAATCGGCATAGTGAGTCGAAGTATCGCTTTCGCGGCGCTGACGCCTCTTCTGGCAGTTGCGGGACTTTTGGTAGTGGAGATATTTGTTTCCCGCCGGGTCTGGTGCCGCTCGCTCTGCCCTTTGGGTGGTTTTTACAGCATTTTGGCACGCTTCAGCCCTGTGCGGGTTGGATTTATAGCGAGCCGGTGCACCAACTGCGGAGATTGCCTGAGT
>CAIRND010000501.1 GCA_903879825.1 uncultured Geobacteraceae bacterium | reverse complement strand
GGTAAGTTCACCGTATATGCTGGGTCATATTTACAAAATGACTCTGCCGTTACTGAAAAAGATCGTTTAAAAGCATCCGGTTTTTCCGCAATAGTTAAACATGCCGATATCGCGATACCATCCCAGAACCTTTCTGTTGGCCCTTTTAACAGTAAAAAATCTGTCGATACCGCACTGGTTAAACTCAAAAACGCTGGAGTAAAAGCCACCCTTTCGCATAAATAGCTCCTGATGACTGAAAAAGTGAAACTAACTATATCCCCGGCGGTGGCAAAATATGTCCGACCGGGGACAGGTGCCGATGTCAGGCTCGAGGGTTGCTCCGCTGCAGCGGATATGACCGTTGCAGACCGCCTCATGCTTTTGTTCTGCCTTTCCAAAGATGCCGAAGTGTCCGTGCGAACCGCAGCCCTCACCTGCTTTGCGGAGTTACCGGCAGACGTTATCAGAGCATATCTTGACTACCCAACGCCTCATCCGCTGATTCTCGCAGCACTGCCTCTCCTTTGCCAGAACAATCCGAACACTTCCCCTGTCGCGCCCCTCCCCTTCAGTACGTATGATGAGGAGGCAGGAGTAGACCCGGCTGACGCGTGTCAGGAGATAGAGTCTGACGATGAAAACCCTGTTGATGAAAGCGCTGAGCAGTTTCTGAGCAAATATAAACTGGCCCAGATTATGGGTATTGGCGAAAAGATCAAGACGGCACTTTCCGGGGATAAAGAGTGGCGTGCCATTCTCGTCAAAGACGCTAATAAACTGGTTTCAGGCGGTGTCATAAAAAACCCGCGTATCACCGAGGGCGAGATACTGACGCTTATCAAATCTGGTATTCAAAATGATGAGATCATGCGGCTTATTTGTGCTAACAAGGAATGGATAAAAAACTACAAAATCCGAAAAGCCCTTATCGAGAACAACCGGACACCAGTTCAGAATGCGATGAAATACCTCGCAAGCATGGGTGAGAAAGATTTGTCTTTTTTTGCCAAAAGCAAAAATATTGCTTCCGTTATTTCGTCCATGGCAAAGCGCCTTTTACTGAACAAAAAAAAGTAGGTTCGTACGGAATCAGCTACTTTCTGCGCTTTCCAGACAATGAGAACAAAGTTAATGTCATCAGGATTCAGGAGTTTATTATGGCAATAGTCAATCACGCAAAAAAAGAGATTAACGCTAAAATTGTCTATTACGGTCCGGCAGGCAGCGGTAAAAACACCGCTCTCACCTATATTTACTCCCGAATAAAACCTTCCTTACGTGGTGATCTTCGCACCGTTCCTGCGGGAGCCGACAACCTGCTGCTCTTTGACTTTAGTCCTTTTGAAGCGCCATTACCGAACGGATACCGGCTTCGGCTGCACGTCTATACACTCACGGGAACGGTTACTAATCCGGCAACCTGGAAAATGACACTCAAAGGCGCCGACGGGATTGTTATCATGGTCAATCCGGCAACAGCTCACACGGCTGATGCAATTGAAAATGTGGCTCAATTACGGGATTTTCTGTCTGCATATGGAGTTGGCCTTCATGAGACACCCGCTGTGTTGCAATTAAACAGC
>CAIRND010000500.1 GCA_903879825.1 uncultured Geobacteraceae bacterium | reverse complement strand
TCCATGTTGCCATGATATCACCACCTCTCCGTTTTTATGAAAATCATCTGTCAGTCTTTTTGTCGAGCTGGTTTGGTTTGAAGGCCGTCGTAAGATCATTGAGCGCTTCATCATTAGTCTTCTTATTATCACCAGTTTTTAGTGCTTTAGTCTTATATACTCCACTCTGATCCAAGAGATTTGACGTCAGATCAACTTCGGACATGTCGGGTGGCCGAGGCCCGGATTTGGATTGAAGTTTCTTCTTTGAGGCATAGGCTATACTGCTTACGAGCACAGCAGCGGCAGTTATTGTAAAAATGATCGAATATCGCTTATTCACTTGGGATCACCTCAAAGAAGATATGTAGATAATGGTCTTGGTTGCTGAATTACTTTTTGTAATTATTACACCGTTCCCCATAATTGAGCCATAATATTCTGAAGCCGATTTTATAGAGTGCAACAAAACTCTTCACACCCCGAAAAACTTAGTAATTGCCTCTATCGTTCGGTCAATTCCAGCAGCATCTACATCCAGATGAGTGACGAAACGCAAACGGTAGAGACCGGTAACTAAAATGCCGCGTAATTTCAGGTACTGTATCAACTCTGCCGAACGAGCTTTGGCCGAATCCACCAGATCAACAAACAAGATATTCGAATGTGGTGCTTCCACCTGCAAGTCAGGTATACCTGCCAAGCCTTCTGCCAACCGTTGTGCAAGAGCGTGATCCTTACTCAGTCGATCTACGTGAAAATCCAGTGCATACGTTCCGGCGGCCGCCAACATACCTGACTGACGCATGCCACCTCCAGCCATTTTTCTAATACGATGCGCCCGAGCAATAAAATCGTGACCACCGCACAAAACGGAACCAACGGGAGCACCCAGGCCTTTACTCAGGCAGACCGAAACACTGTCAAAACAGCCGGAAATGCGCTGTGCTTCTCTTCGAACATCTCCCCCGGTTAAGGTAGCCTGCGCTGTTGCAGCATTAAATAGCCGGGCTCCGTCAAGATGCGTTGCCAATCCTTTGCCCTTTGCCAGTTGTGTTGCCTGTTGCAGGTATGAAAAAGGCAGCAATTTGCCTCCAATAGTATTTTCCAGAGCCAGCAGTCGAGTACGGGCAAAATGTGCGTCATCCGGCTTAACGGCCGCCTCGATATCTTCCAACGCAATTGTCCCATCTGCCTGATGCTGGAGCGGTTGTGGCTGAACACTGCCAAATACCGCTGCTCCCCCACCTTCCCAACGGTAGCAATGAGCAAATTGTCCCACGATGTATTCATCACCCCGCTGGCAGTGACTCAGTATGGCGCAGAGATTGCTCTGTGTGCCGGAAGATACAAATAACGCAGCATCAAACCCGAGCAGGTCCGCGATTGTGTTTTGCAGATGGTTGACACTAGGATCGTCTCCAAAGACATCATCACCCAGTAAGGCGGTCATCATGGCGTCACGCATGGCGGTGGTGGGTTGTGTCACTGTATCGCTACGTAAATCAACAATGGCTGTCATAGTGAGCTCCTGTAGATACTATTCATGTTTGCTATTACATATTTTGCTTGATGGCCAGTATAAAGACGAGCAGGTAAAACGCATGCAGGCCAAATCATATCGGCACCCACTTTGAAGTTTTGGGGGGAGGGTGGTTACATGTGATGTTACAACGATCTGGCCGGTGATGGGTAAAAAAAAGAAGAATGATCTCGTGAACAAGAAAAGGGTTGCACCGGAGGTTGCATATAAAAACTTATAAATAGAAGGCGACATGATGCGCTGCAGCATCGATTGCAGATGTTTTGGTTGATGGGATTGGCCAACTCTGTTAAAAACATCAGACTTGAACAGCAACAACAACGGCAGGTTTTGAGGCGGTTGTAATGGTTCCGTTACGTGGCATCATGCCTCATTTTGACGAGATTGAAGATGTTAAGAGCCCATAGGCAAGCTCTCTCCTTTATGCGGACGATGCCCCTTAGTTCACCTGAATTA
>CAIRND010000499.1 GCA_903879825.1 uncultured Geobacteraceae bacterium | reverse complement strand
CAGCTCCTCACCACGTTTTTCACTGCGGGTACCGGCCATTTCTGTTGTTTTTTCACGTATGGATGTATCCACTTTTGCGTTCTCCTTGGTAAATATAATCAGGTGATCGAGCATCTTGTAACTTTAACATTCTCGCATATTCCCACGTATAACCCCTCTAAATTTCCCCTTACCTCAGGGGAAATTTCAAGGCTTCCCCCTTAGGTAAGGGGGACTGAGGGGGTTAGATTTAAATGCCGCCTGCCATACTAGCATCTTTTTCACGGCAGCCGTCAAAAAGAGTCCCTGTCGGGCATTTGATAGACCTATGAAGCAATAGATCGTTGCAGTACACGGAGAACAATGATATTGGTTTTTAGAGTGACCCGATTGCTTCACTCACCTCAGCAACTCTGACTATGCAGCATCAGGTTGGGACAGCTAAGGAAGTACAGGAGATGTTTTTTTATGCGTAAAACAAGTTTCAGACCAAATATGCCGCTCTTCGCAGGATATAATCGAACAATATCTATTTTGTTATGGATCACCGTGTCTGCAGGTCTGGCCGTCTCTACATTCACCGTCATAGAAGAAATGTGCTTGGCGACTGCGTGCAGGGACACGGCCATCTTTACCATATTCGGGGTCGGTATGGGGTGGTTTGGCATTGCCTATTTCATTCTGATTCTGATGTCGCTCTGGCTTCGTAATAAAATCTACGGGATGGATTGGGGTCTTAACGCACTGGTCTTTGCGGGTATCGGCGCTGAATTGCGCCTTCTCTGGATACAGAAATATATTATTGGCAGCTGGTGCCCCCTCTGCGTCACAATCTGTTGCACCCTGCTGGTTACCGGCATATTACTCATGATCGAAAAAGTACGGACGGCTGGATCAATCCAGAGCAACAGAAAGAGCCTTCCCGTGGTGACGGCCTATGTGGTGGCATGTATGGCAACCGGCTTTTTAATTGCCCTTGTCGGAGTGAAAGCACTGACATAGAAACAGATCACATCCCAAAGAAACTTTTCAGGCGCTGCAGATAATCCTCACTCTGCGGGGTAGCCTGGATCGCCTCACTCTGAGTCGCTCTGCTTGCCCGGCTTTTAATTTCCCGATCCGCCAAAATAGAGCTGAGAGTATCCAGTATCGCCGGGGTGCCACGCAGAATCGGCTCCATAACTTCCTTGGTTATCTCCGCCAACCGGACCTCACAGGCAGCACGTACCGTTGCACTGCGAGGGGCACCGGTCAGAAGCGACATCTCTCCAAAAAACGATCCCTGATGAATACTTCCCACAATTGTCGTATCAATTAAAACGTCAAGGGTACCTTTAAGGACGACAAACAGGGAACTGCCCTGGTCCCCTTGCCTGACAACAATTTCACCCGCTCCGTACACGGCAACAGGCGCCTGCTCAACCAGTGACGCAAACGTACCCTCGTCAAGCATGGCAAAGAGCCCGGAATCGGCCAGACAGGCGGCAAGCGACTCTTTGGAAAAGTCGAATGGCTGACAAGGTTCACTGGTAACAATCTGCCGATGCGGGAAAGGAAAACTGTAACCGGCCCGATGTACGGCATACCAGAGCTGACTGTAGATGGAATCCTGCACCGCAACTTTGCGTGACGGATCGTCGATACAAAACTTCAATTGATAGGTTATTCCGCTGTCAAGGAGCGCAATCAGCCGTATGAGTGGTTCCGGTTGATCAAGCACCTCCTGTTCATCACACACCACCCGAAGCAGAAGCGCCTTGGCTGCTTCAGGGGGCATATCATACCCCAGCATGACATCCACCTGCATTGCCGGTTTTTCCTCGGTATCACAATTACCATGAAACGTGACAATGTTCTGCATGATGACGCCGTTCGGCACCATGATCAGGTGATTTTCAGGGGTTTTGAGCGTGGTATAGCGGAAACCGACATTGACAATCTCCCCGAAAATATTTTTTTCCTTAATTGAAATCCAGTTGCCACGCGACAGCAGCTGATCTGACTGGATTGAAAATCCGGACAGGGCATTTGACAGAGTGCTCTGCATGGCAAAGGCGATGGTGGCGGTGATAACCGTCGTCGTCGTGACAATTGCAGAAAGGTCTATTTTGAAAACCAGCCGCAGCGAGATAATACCGACCGCCAGAAACACGACCAACCGTACGGAATCACGAAGAAAAGAGGGGACCTCCTGGCGGGTATGAAGCCGCAGATAGACGTCAATGGTGAGATAATTAACCAGTTTGGCTAAGCATAACAGCACGACAACCGTCTGCACTCCTTCAAGCAGCGCCTGATAACTCGGCAGGGTAGACATCGCCAACTCGGCATACAGCAGTACGAAACCGAACAGGGCCAGCTTTATTGGCGAAGTAATATCAGAATCAATTTCCTGGCCTCGTGAGCGCCGCAACATCAGCACCACACCAAAAAACAGCAGGGTGATAATAAGCACGACAATACGGTTGATCAGGATAAAGTTTAAATCAATCAGTGACAAAATCGACACATTTGAAGCGGCTTGAGCAAGTGAATTCATCTATATATTCCTCCTTCGACCGACTGTGCACCACATCCGGCTGATCTCTGCATTACCAGTATCCGAGCGCCACCAACGCCTTCCACACTCCCATCAAACCAAGGAGAGCAACCACACCCCCCATGCCGCGCTGAAAGACACCGCGTCCAAGCGCTGAGACCGTGGAAGCAACCTGTCCATAGGCCAGCAGCGCCGGCAGTGTGCCGCAGCCAAACGCCAGCATCATGGCGCCACCTTTCAGAGCAGAACCGCTGGTAGCGGCGGCGATCAGCACTCCGTACACCAGGCCGCACGGCAGCAGACCCATCAGCAGACCTGCCGGGATTGCAGCAGCAACAGATCTGCTTGCTGTCAGCCGCACCAGCAGTTTATTCAGCAGGCCCCATCCGGAACCATCAAGCGCTGAAACGCCGAGAGAGCGCACCCCAAAAAGCGTAAAAACACCGATTGCCGTAACAAAAATATTGGCGCCCAAAAACAGCCATTTAAAGAGAGGCCGCAGCGCATCAACCATGCCTGCCTGGGCAAGCAGACCAGCCACAAGCCCAAGCACACTGTAGGTACAGATGCGCCCCGCATGGTAGAGAACATTAAACAGAAACCGCTGCAGCGCAGAGGAATCATGACGCGAAAGCGCCAGAGCGGTCACCATGCCGCCACACATACCGAGGCAATGGCCACTACCGGCAAGACCGGCAGAGAATGCCAACCAGATTGCCACCATCCTCTCAGGTTTCCAGCGCGCCGATCAGGCTCTTGATATCAGCAACGCCGTTGGCAATCAGCCAGGCTTCCATATCTTCGGCGATCTT
>CAIRND010000498.1 GCA_903879825.1 uncultured Geobacteraceae bacterium | reverse complement strand
TTTTGCCTGGGATTCTCCAGAAGCTGTCTCCTTTATTGAAGGTTTAATGAAGTAGGAAACCGCTATGATCAGTCAGGAAGTGACCTATATCGGCGCATTCATTGCCGGCCTGCTCTCGTTTTTGTCTCCGTGCGTGTTTCCACTGATACCGTCTTATATTATGTATATCACCGGCATTTCTTATGCCGATTTGCAGGCTGAGCACCCCACGCATATCATCCGCCAAAAATCAATTCTCCACTCATTATGTTTCATTTGCGGCTTCACCGTTGTGTTTGTCCTTTTGGGAGCCTCTGCAACATATATCGGCTCATTTTTGCATGAAAACTCTACCATTATCAGAAAAGTTGGCGGTATTTTACTCGTATTACTCGGCGTTCATGTAACCGGTATTGTGCCTCTCAGATTTTTGTTAGGTGAAAAAAGAGTCTCAATTAAACATAAACCGGCAGGGTATGCAGGAAGCTTTCTGGTTGGCATTGCCTTTGCGGCCGGATGGACTCCGTGCATCGGTCCTATTCTGGCCGCTATTCTAGCTGTCGCAGCGACTGAAGAACATGTATCTCAGGGGATAATCCTGCTGTTGCTCTATTCTTTGGGATTGGGGGTTCCGTTCTTTCTTTCGGCACTTGCCATGCACCGTTTTCTGGTTCTGTTCAACCGCTTCAAAAGATTTATCCATATGTTTGAAATAATCACGGGGATTCTTCTCATTGTGGTCGGCGTGCTGATCTACACGAACTGGCTTTCACGTCTGTCCAGCTATGTCACACTTTTTTATAAGGGGTTTGAGTGAAAGCACATCGCGCTCCACATTCAATTCAGTTGACGGTTTCTCAACTGGTGGTAACGGAGGCATTTTACGCTGGTATTCTTGATTTGCCGGTGCGTCGTTCGTTTACATCAAAAGGAGCACCAGATCATCTTGTTATTGATACGGATGGTATGGCAATCGTTTTTGTTGAGGAAGCTGATGTCATCAAAGCCCACCCGGTTTTGGAACCACGTTTCAGCATGTTCCCTCGCGGAATTGGAGTTACCCTTCATTTTGAAGTCACTGAAATTGAGGATATCCGTGATGCAATAGTGGAGGAGGGGCTTGAGGTGCTTTACCCTCTTGAGATCAGGCCTTACGGCGTCAAGGAGATGTGGTGCTTTGATCCTGATGGTTATCTGATTGTTCTTGACGAAATAATACCGGTTCATAAAAAGGTTGGGCAGTAGCTCAGCCTTTTTTTAAAAGAAGACTCCAACTATCTGGTGGTAAAGCGTATGCGCAAATATCTCGTTTTTTTTCTGCTGGCTCTCGCCTCATCACTCATCATTTTTAGCATTGATACTGCATCACTCCCTTTTATCCATAATGTAGAGCTTAAAATGAAGGACCTGCGTCTGTTGATACGGGGTCCAATTAAACCAGTTGCACCGGTTGTAATAATTGCTGTTGATAATAAAAGTATTAAAGAGATCGGTCGCTGGCCTTGGTCTCGCGAAATATTTGGCGATCTTGTTAAAGGGTTGGCTGAATACGGTGTAAAAACAACCGCGCTTGACGTCGTCTTTTCTGAGCCTCAAAGTATGGGTTCCGATACTGCTCTTGCAAAGAGCTTAGCCAAATCCGGCAATGTTATTGAGGGATATTTTTTTAGAAAGGAAGTACAGGATACAGATCCAGAATCGTTGCTTCAGCTGCAATCGTCCAAAATAATTCAGATCAAGATTGACCCCGGGGTGACTTCGGTTCCTCTGGTAGAATATGAAAGTCTGGATGCAAACATTGCTCTGATAGGTAAAAGTGCGCTGTCTTTCGGCTATTTTAACGTAATTGTTGATACTGATGGGCTTTTCAGGCAGGTGCCGCTTCTTATGCTGTTCAAAGAGGATGTATACCCCTCGTTGGTACTACAGGCGTTACAGCAGTTCTGTCATGAAAATGCTTTTGTGAGTATCGGAAACTCCGGAGTACGTTCAATCCAATTGGGAAAGTTCACTATTCCTTCCAATCTGGAGGGAGCACTGCCGGTTAATTATTATGGCCCCGGTGGTACAATTCAAACCTACTCGGCTGTTGATATTATTAAAAAGCGGTTACAACCACATGAGCTACGGGGGAAACTGGCGTTTATCGGTTTCACTGAGATGGGTATCTATGATGTGCGTCCAACCCCCTTTGACTCTGTCCTCCCTGGTGTGGAGATTCACGCAACCGCAGCAGCCAACACCCTTGAACAACGCTTTATAATCCATAACAGCAGCACTATTATCGCTGAACGAGTGATTCTGTTCCTGTTACCACTTGTTCTGGCACTACTTCTTGGACTTGCTCCCAGTGCAACTGTGGGTTTTCTTGCCGTAAGCAGTGTAAGTGCACTCTATTTTCTGGGTAATTATTTGCTGTTTAGTAAATTTCTTATTGATTTATCCCTGCTGTCACCATTGATGGCTCTTGGCCTCACGACCATCGGTTCAGAAATTTATCGTAGTCTTGTTGTAGATCGTAAAAGTCGCTACATGAAGAAAGCATTCAGTAATTACGTCTCTGCAGATCTCGTTGCTCAAATCATAAAAAACCCGGATAGTCTTAAGCTGGGTGGTGAGAAGCGTGAAGTGACTATCCTGTTTTCGGACATCCGTGGTTTTACCTCCCTCTCTGAAAAACTGACTCCAGAAGATCTGGTCCAGGTACTGAACGAATACCTCAACCCGATGACTCTGATAGTACTCGAGGAAAGGGGAACTCTCGACAAATATATCGGCGACGCAATCATGGCTATTTATAACGCTCCACTCGATGTTACCGACCATGCAGACCATGCCTGTCGCACCGCCTTGAAGATGATGGCAAAGCTTGAAGAGATCAACCGCTCATTTTCCGCACGGAACATTCAGGCTATTGAAATCGGCGTGGGGATCAATACCGGTGATGCCGTTGTCGGAAACATGGGTGCCGCCATGCGCTTTGATTACACCGCTATCGGCGATAACGTCAATCTAGCTTCCCGTTTGGAAGGACTTAATAAAATGTATGGGACGCATATTATTGTCAGTGAGTCTACTAAACTTCTGGCCGGAAAAGGTCTGACTTTTAGAGAAATCGACCTGGTAGCGGTAAAAGGCAAGCATCATCCCGTGCCAATTTATGAATTGATGGTTGTTGTGGACAATAAAATGAAGAGTACGTTTGATGAGGCACTCAGGCTGTACCGGAACAGGGAGTTCGTTGTTGCAGAACAGCTATTTGAGGAACTGGCTACTGGCAAGAAAGACAGTGTTTCAAATATTTATGTTGAGCGGTGCAGAGAGTTTATTGCAGTACCTCCGCCAGAAGATTGGGACGGGGTGTTTGTGGCTAAGACCAAATAAAGAGAGGTATATCAATGAGTGAAACAATTTTTCTATTGCTTATTTTCGGTCTTCCGGCCGCAGTGGGCTTCAAGTTGGCAATTTCCCGTGGTAAAAATCCCTTATTGTGGGGGATGCTGTCGGGGGTATTTCCATTTTTTCTGGTTGTCCTTCATTTTCACAAGCCAGAAAAAGAAATACCAGGCCATTTTCGGAAGTGCGGCACCTGCGGCAGAACGTTTCCCTGGAAAGATTCCGTGTGTAAATATTGCAGTACCGCCGTTTCTAATACAGAAACTATTTAATACAGACTTTGCGGACTTCTTTGATGTCGGTCAATCCTTGAAAACATTTGAGAATTCCGTCCTGTTTCAGAGTAGTCATACCATCCTCTATTGCCTGCTTTCTGATGAATTCAATTTCTGATTTACGCTTTACTAACGACTTGATAGCATCAGTTCCTTCAAGTAACTCATGAAGTCCCAGGCGCCCCTTGTATCCTGAATCCATACATTTCGGGCACCCAACTGACTTACAGAGCCGTATCTCAGACCGTTGAATACCTGTCTTTTCAAAACTTTCTGTACCGTATTCGATGATAATGTCTTCAAGCTCTTTCTGGGAGGGAACATATTCCTCTTTGCAGGAGCAAAGCCTCCGTGCGAGGCGCTGAGCCAGAATACAGAGGATCGCATCAGAAAAGCTGAACGGATCGAGTTCCATATCAAGCAGGCGAGTTATCGTTTCCGGTGCCGAATTAGTATGCAGTGTTGAAAACACCAAATGGCCGGTGAGAGAACATTCAATACCAATTTCAGCTGTTTCCTGGTCGCGCATCTCACCGACCATAATAACATCCGGGTCAGCACGAAGGAACGAGCGGAGTGCAGCAGCAAAGGTAAAGCCGATCTTGGGATGCACCTGAACTTGTCGCAGACCACGCTGGGTTATCTCAACCGGATCTTCGGCAGTCCATATTTTCTTGTCGACCGTATTTATAACTGAAATTGCAGAATGAAGCGTGGTTGTTTTGCCTGAACCGGTCGGCCCAACTACCAGCACCAAACCGTAAGGTTGTTTGACACACGCATCAAGAACGCGTGAATTTCGCTCTGTTAGGCCTAGCTTGTCATAGGGAATCGGCTCACCTGATGCCAGTACACGCATGACGACATCTTCAAGTTGACCGGCGGTTGGGACGGTAGCAATGCGTAATTCAACGTTGAGTGGACCAAACTTTTTAAAATCGATCTTGCCGTCCTGTGGCTTGCGACGTTCAGATATATCCAGATTACACATGATCTTGATGCGCGAAGGAATAGCATACTTATATTTGTAGGGAATCTTTTGGTAAATTTTGCAACGCCCATCGATTCTCATTCGCACTTGAATATCTTCTTTGCCGGGAAACGGTTCGATGTGGATATCTGAAACTTTATTGTTGACTGCATCGATGATTATTTTATTGACCAACTGCACGATTACGCTGTCCTGTTCTGATACCCGTTGAGATTCAGATTCGATTTCAGGGTCATCGCCGGAGTCAAGTTTATTTAGAATGTCATCAATACTGCTGCTGGAAGCACCTGACGCACCATGATAGTAAAACAGGTTGATATAGCTCAGTATATCTTCTTTAAACGCACCGATAAAACTAATACGCTTATACTCCGGGTAGACAAACTTGAGCATGTCCTGACGTGCAAGATCTGTCGGATCATCAATTATGATATGCAGAATTCCGTTCTCAATTTTGTATGGAACCCACCACTCCTTCGTAAGTCGCTCCGGCTTGACCCGTTTAAGCAAATCATCTTCAATCGGCTGTATTGTCGGGTCGTAACCTACAAATTCAGCTCCGAAATAGAAAGATAGATTTTTTGCCATATCTTCTTTGCTGACTCCATACTCAAGCATCAGTACAGCGTCCATCCCTGTTTTTGCAACATCAGGATGTATTGCCGCTTTTTCCAAAATTCTGTCATCGACAAGATTTTTATCCAGTAGAAAATTATAGCGGGATTTATTACGAATAACCTTCGTTGTAACGGAAAGACGGTAGATATTGTGGATGGCTATGGAGAGTGAAGTGGCCAGCTCCATCGCGTAACTAATATCAGTGTCGTCATAGGGGATATCCCCTTTTTTATTGATGATCTGAATAACGCCGATCAGTGTTTTTTGAAACTTCATTGGTACGCAAAGTACCTGCTTGGTAGTAAAGCCGGTTTTCTTATCCCAACTGTCGTCAAATTTAAGGTTGCTGCCGATCATCTTTAATTCATGCAGATCATACGCGTCTTTTATGTTGATAATCGTTCCACCGATTGCACAATAACCGGAAAGACTCATATCACTGATCGGCACAACAATCTGCTTGATTTCACTACCGCTCATGACCTTTGAAATCAGCAGGTTGCGCTTGGCATCCGCAAGATAGATGGTTATACGTTCCGCACTGAAAAGGTCTGCGATGCTATCCTTAATATTGATCAGAATGGTATTGAGGTTGTCAGCAGAGTGGATCTCGTTTATTTTATCCATCAGCCGCTTTCGATATTCAAGTTGCTGTCGTAATGCGTCTGTTTCCTGAAGCATGGCATCATCCTGTGAATCGGGCAGGTAAATGAAAGTATGTAAGAATATCAGATTTAAGGCATATCTCAAGCGTTATTCAACAACTGTCTATCTGCGAAGTTTGGTTCATCCGTTTTGACTGATTGATACCCTGCACAACTTAGAATTAGAGATGACTTTATACGGTAAAAATGGTAAACGGGGTAGTGACTCACTATTAAACAACGTAGTTTGCCAAGGAGTTGCTATGATATTGCGGGTATTAGGGAGTG
>CAIRND010000497.1 GCA_903879825.1 uncultured Geobacteraceae bacterium | reverse complement strand
TGATATCTTTGCCCGGTGGTGAGCTGTTTGTATTGCTTCATCTGTGCACCTTTTTCTTGGTCGTTAAAGTGGCGCTGATAGTAACGCAGCTCACCACTTTAATTCACTTACAAAAGTTGCACTTCAGACTTGAATCCGCCTGTTTTGAAAACGACTCTTTGAGTTGGCCAACTCGCTGGCTCTTTAAAGCAGATAAGTGATAATAAAAATCTTTCTGAGTATATAGCATATACTCTTCCGCTTGCCTTGCTGGTAAGTCCCTGTCTGGATAAGAATAAAAATAGTCGCTTATTGTATTCAATATAACATCCTCCCGTTTAAAAATATTGATGCGTTCGTAAAAGCTCCAAAAAAGCGGATTTTAAGCATCGTAACCCACTACTGTCCGGTTAATTATTGAATAAATCTGGCTGTTTATACTTGGTTTGCTCTGGATTCCGCTTAAGTGCCTCCGCAACCAACGATGGAATGGGCTTTTTCTCAAACAAATTGTAAGTGCTTTGGGGTCAGGATTGACATTTAAACATTATCCTCAACATAGGATGTGAGACATGATAAATTAGGTGCGTAAGTTTCGGGAATAAATAGGGACATCCATTTAATTGCCAAATTCCTCTTTAACCCCACCCTTCAACACTTCCACACTCACCCCGGCGGCCTCTGCTTCTTCTTCAACACTCATTCCTCTGAGAATTAACCTTTTGCCAACCTCATTTTCCCCACGATCATCCCTTCAATCTTTCCTTACATCTCACCTTCAAAACATGACGTTCTCTGCATTATGGGGACAGTATACATAATTGCCACCTCAGAAGCTTTGGGGCCAGGAATGATATTTAAACATTTTCTCCAACATAGAAATCTAAAAGAAACCTCCAATACGTCATCAATATTCCAGTCACAGGCCGTACGACAATCTGATCACATTGTCAGATAGTTATCGGTGCCAGCAGGAACTCAGTGATAAACCGGTACTGCCCGCTTTTTACCAGCTCCAGCACCCGGTGCATGTCAATATTCATATAGTCATGGACAATCCGGTTGCGCAGGCCAATGGCTGCGTTCCACAAAATCAGATCACCGTTTTTCACGACACCGAGCTCTGCCAGTCCGAGAAAGCTATCATACGCTGACAGCGGCACCTGCTTCGCTGATGCCTTGAGCAACTGCTTTGCCTTGCCGATCCCGTTTTCTACTAGCACCTGGAGTGCATGCAGTACGCCATTTTGCTCCAATCGGGACAGCGTATCCCCGGTGAGAAGAGTCGTACGAGCCTCATCCAGCAGTGCGGTCTGCTCCTGAGCGATGAACGCGGTTTCGGACTGGTACAGATCAAGCCGCATAAGTTTTCTCCCAGTACTGCTCTTCAAGTTCTCGCCACGTCCGCTGCAGAAATCGGTGCCATGCCAGACTCTCCCCCCCGCTGATCGGGAGCCCCTCTTCAGCAACGACCGCCCTCATTGTAAGTCGGGCTGTGGGAAGATCAATCAAGTCTATGTTCTGCATGGGCACACCAAGCTTTTCTGCCAGCGCCATACGGAGATGTTCAGCGGCTGCGAGTTGCTGGATAAAATCCATTCCACGACACCACTGGATAGCAATATCCCAATCACTGTCCGGGCGGGCGGTGCCGGTAGCACGGCTGCCGATAAGAATGGCTAATTCAAGATCAGGTATCGGCCCAAGTATGTCGCCCAACGTAGTCTGTTTCATTTCGGAACCATGAGTTAATTCAGTAACACATTATAACCGCTTGTTTAACATTCAATTCATGTCAAGAATAAATAGGGACATCCATTTAATTGCCGAATTCCTCTTTAATGCCACCCTTCAGCACTTCCTCAATCAGGCTAACTCCTGAAGCGCTGTCCGTATATCCTTACTCCAAGGTTCGATCTCCAGCGCTCGGCGATAGAAAGATTTGGCTTCCTCCGGACGACCAACGGATACGCATATCTGACCAAGTGCGGCCAGGGTCTCAAGATCACGTGGTTGCAGGCGGTACAGGTCCAGATAGATTCGAATGGCATCATCTACCATCCCGAGGTTGACAAAGTAGAGGTCCGCAAGGTTCTTGCGGAAGTTGCTGTTGGCTGGCTGCAATTCAGCTGCGCGTTCATAGGCGCATCGTGCCCCCTCAATATCACCGAGGCGAAAGCGCAGTACGCCCAGATCGTTGTAGAGAAGGGCATTGTTGCTGTTGTTGTGGACAAGTTCTTCAAGCAGTGAATGGGCTTCGCTCAGCCGTTCTTGCTGTACAAGCTGCAGTATTTCGGCATGCATCTCATCAATACCCCTTGCTGCAACAGAATTTGTTGCTGCAAGCGTGTCAAGTGATGTCCTGGCCTCGCGGTTCCATGGCTCTATTTTCAGAATAGTTTCAAGAAACGATCGGGCGTCTTCACGCTTACCGGTTTCGACACAAATCTGGCTGATTGCCTTGAGGGTTTCAATATCGCGCGGGTTGGCCCCGAGGATTTTGACATACAGTTCCAGTGCGGTTTCCGTTTCACCACAGGCTATATTAAGAAAATCGGCCAGATTTTTCTGGAAATTCAGGTTGCCCGGCTCTAAACGCAGTGCCTCTTCGTGATGGCGACGGGCCTGGGACAGGTCACCTTCCTGTTGGTAGAGTACGCCCAAATCGTTATGGGCCACCGCATATGTAGGAAAACGTAAAATAATATCCTCGAGGGCGCGAAGTGCACCACTGTTTTCGCCGGAGTTTGCCAGTTGCAGCGCCTGCCGGTAAAGTTGCTCGGGGCTTTGTGTCGGAGCTTGAAATACAGGTTGTGTCCGGATTGGATCGGGCGTTTGTCGCTCCACAGGAGCTGGAGTCTGTTGGGTTTGATAACCGGCTATCTGTGCTGGTTGCTGAGGGGAAGGACTCTGGCCACCAAGTTGCTGCAGAGCCTGTCGTGCGGGACCGTTGACCGCATCAAGCTGCAAAGTACGGGTAAAATACTGGCGGGCCTGCTCGCGCCGCCCGATTTGAGCGCTGATCGTTCCAAGGGCATTAAGCGTTTCAACGTCGAAGGGGTTATCTTTCAGAATATCCAGATAGGTTTGGATAGCATCATCGGCCCAGTCAAGTTCGACAAAATAGAAATCGGCAAGATTCTTTCGGTAGGTGATATTGGATGGCTCGAGTTTATGAGCCTTTTCGTAATACGCCAATGCCTTCATTCCATTGCCAGACTGGTAGTAAAGCACCGCCAGGTCGTTATGCGCCTGAGCAAATTCGGGATATATCTTGAGGAAATTCTGGATATGACGAATCGCCTCATCCGGTTCGACGTCACGAATCGAGGTAACGATCCTTTCGTACGTTGCCCGGCCTTCAATTACGATAAGACCTTGTAATGTCAGTTGATTCATGTGATCCCCCTGGTTGAAGACGCGACTCTAAGCTCATTTATATTTTGAGCAGCATTTTTACAATAATCACTTCATCTTTGCAATGAATCGTTGCATTGTAATTCTTCTATCATAAAAGAGGGGTCACAGTGGTATGCGACCCCTCTTGGGTATAAAACTTGTCTGCGAGTTAATCCTTCTTAAAAAGCTTTGGAAGCATAGCCGTCAATCTGATCGCCGGTTGTGTCCATAAGCCTTCCGGATGAGTCTTTGCCGGAAAATTTGAAGACCAGGTGCGATGGATCGATCGTAGCGCCTTTGTCTATTGGCTGATTATTCGCATCTAAAGCGAGATTTATAGTGGAACTTTGCGTTACGGTAAAGGTGACGCTTGCCTGCTTCGTCGTGGGGTCATAGGTGACTGAAAAGGGGCGCTTGGGAATACTGACTTCGTTGGAAGTTGTCGGCATGAAGCTATTGTAGTACCCCCCATCGGTGCTCTTTGCTCTCGATATTTCCCAGTTTGCCGGATTCATAATGGAGGCGACATCCATTTCGTTACTGAATGCAATGGCAACAGTGACTTTTTTACTGGCGTTTGCAGTCAACAAAGTTGGATCGAGCATCCAGAGGGGGGTGCGCGGGCCTAATAGCGCACTGAAGCTTCGACTACTGCTTGAATCGATATAAACCATTTTGGGCTTGTTAAGGAGGCCTCCCAAATCATTTGCGAGGCTTGATTTTTTTGTATCAAGTATCTTAAGCTGAGCTGCGGCCTTGTCGGTGTCACCCAGTGCCACATAGGCCGCACCAAGTTCATAGTTGGCGGCGGCAAAATCTTTCTTGAGCGTTAGTGACTTAACAAGCTGTTTTGCGGCGTCTTCCGGACGTCCCATTTTGTTGTAAAGGACCCCTAAACTGTATGGTACGTTGCCGTCGCGGGGAGACACCTTGCCCACTTTTTTAAACTGCGCCTCCGCATCTCCATAGCGACTGGTTTGGGTGTAAAGGAGCCCAAGAGTATAGTCGGCCAATGGGTTGATCGGATCCATTTTTGCGGCAGTTTTAAATTCCTTTTCAGCATCGTTGTATTGCTTGGCCTGGAGGTAGGCATTGCCAAGATCATTGCGTGCGGTCACTGATGTTCTGTCGTTCTGGGCAACGGATTTGAACTCCTTGATTGCCTCTGGAAGTTTCCCCTGATTTTGGTAGATTTTGCCGATGTTGGTGTGGGCGGTTGCGTTCTGAGGATCAAAAGCCAACGCTTTTTTGAACTCCTTAATCGCTTCGTTCTGCTTGCCGTTGCTCAGGTACGTTGCCCCGTTAAGTATGGCATACTGGGCAATCTGAGCGCGTTGTGACTGAATATTCTGGGAGACCGACGCAAATGCATCGGCATTTGCCGCCCACTGATCTGATTGGGAAAGTGCCATGGTTGTTCCTCTTTTCTCGCTGCAGACAGGTCAATTGCCATAAAACAGCAGAAAACATGTATGAGTGCCTGTGTAGCTTATCGGCTTAATTTTAACCAGTTCAAGGACTTTTCGGGTGGTTCAACAACAATTGAGTGTGCTACAGTAGCGGCCAATCAAGTGCTCGTTGCGCGAAAACAGCCTTACCATACCACAGTTTACCAGGAGTAGCCATGCAGACTGACAATTGTGTTATTGGAATAGATATCGGCGGGACAACTACTTCCCTTGGTTTTGTTGATTGTAATGGTGCTCTGATATGTGAGACCACTCTTGCCACGCAGGCGCAGCAATCGGCACAGACACTGGTGTGCCGACTGCATGATACAATCGAAAAATTACGCACCACGCTTCCGTCGTCCATTAACATTTCAGGCATCGGTATCGGAGCTCCGAACGCCAACTACCATCGGGGGACGGTCGAAAATCCGGTGAACCTGAACTGGGGAGCGTCGGTTAATCTGGTGGAGCTGTTCCGGCAGCACTACGATACTCCGGTTGCGATAACTAATGATGCCAACGCCGCCGCAATCGGCGAACTGTTGTTCGGCGGTGCGCGCGGGATGAAACACGCTCTTGTTATCACTCTGGGAACAGGTTTGGGGAGCGGTCTTATTGTTAATGGCGAACTATTGTATGGTGCCGATGGCTGTGCCGGCGAGCTTGGTCACACCACCGTCGATCCTACAGGTCGCTTCTGTGCCTGCGGAAAACAGGGCTGCCTGGAGACGTACGTTTCTGCTACAGGACTCTGCCGGACCGTGGGAGAGTTGTTGGCACAACGGCTTGATT
>CAIRND010000496.1 GCA_903879825.1 uncultured Geobacteraceae bacterium | reverse complement strand
GGCCACCAGCGGCACAGTGCCCCAGATGTTTTTCTCACCGGCAGCACTCTTGATATCGGAAATTTCACCCATAACGGACGAAGGGGTGATCGGATAGATTGCAATGACTTCGTTGGTGGCGTGGGCCACGTGGGCGGCGGCGGTGTTGCCGTCGATGGTTACCATTTTTCTGCTCATCTATGGATCTCCTATTTAGTTAGGTTTGTTTAATGTTGTTATGTAATAGTAAAGGCAACCATTTCCCTGCCTCACCTGTTAAGGTGAGGATTTTAAATATCCCCCTGGTAGGGGGAGTAGGATTAGGTTGCCTTTAATGGTTTAAATGTTCTGTACATCCACCACGGCGATTGCCGCCATTTTGACAATGTCGTCAACACTGTCGCCACGTTGCAGGACATGCACCGGCTGGTTCATGCCCATCAGGATCGGACCGATCGCCTCGGCACCTCCCAGATGATGCAGTAACTTGTAGCAGATGTTGCCCGAACTCAGGTCCGGGAAGATCAGGATGTTGGCTTTGGTCTTAAGTTTCGAGAAGGTGAAACCTTCCAGTAATTCCGGTACAACCGCTGTATCGGCCTGCATTTCACCTTCCACAATCAGCTCCGGTGCGCGCTCTTTGACGATCTCCACAGCCCGCCGTACTTTTTTGGACTGGGGATGATTGGATGAACCGAAGTTAGAGAAGGAGAGCATGGCAACCCGTGGCTCGATATCAAGCATACGGACCTTCTCGGCTGCCAGAATAGCTGTCTCGGCCAGCTCTTCGGCGGTCGGGTCGATTGTGACGGTCGTATCGGCGAGGAAGTAGACGTCATCTTTAAAGACCATCATATACAGACCATGTACGCTGGACAGTCCCTTTTGCTTGCCGATAACTTCCAGCGCCGGGCGGATCGTTTCAGGGTAATGGGTGTCGATGCCGCCAAGCAGGGCATCGGCGTCTCCCATATGTACCATCATGGCGCCGAAATGAGTGCGCGATTTGCGGCGCAGAAGGCGTTGTGACTCGGAAAGGGTCAATCCCTTGCGCTGCCGCAGGAGGTATAACTCATCAGCATATTTATCCGTCAGTTCTGAAACAGCCGGATCAATGATCTGTACGTCGAGTTCAATATTCAGCTCCACCAGCTTTTGGCTAATTTTTGTTCGATCCCCAATCAGGACTGGGGTGGCGATTCCTTCTTCCACCAGTATCTGTGCGGCCCTCAGCGTTTTCTCGTGTTCACCTTCGGGGAATACGATTTTTTTGGGGTCACTCTTGGCCTTGTTAATGATCATACGCATTATTTCTTTTGATTTGCCCTGAGTCGATTCAAGGTGCTCGATATACTTGGCCATGTCTTCAATTGGCTGGCGGGCTACTCCGGTCTCCATTGCTGCTTTGGCGATAGCGGGAGCGACGTGCAACAATACACGCGGGTCAAACGGCTTGGGGATAATGTAATCGCGACCGAAGGCAAACTTGACGTTGCCGTAGGCCTTACTGACTGAATCGGGCACCTCTTCACGAGCGAGCTGTGCCAAGGCCTGGACAGCAGCCAGCTTCATCTCTTCGTTAATGCAGCTGGCACGACAGTCGAGGGCTCCACGGAAAATAAACGGAAAACCGAGGACGTTGTTGACCTGGTTTGGATAATCTGACCGGCCAGTTGCAATCATGACGTCATCACGAACTGAGTGCGCATCTTCAGGAGTGATTTCCGGATCAGGGTTGGCCATGGCAAAAATGACCGGATTCGGTGCCATGCTGGCAACCATCTCTTTAGTAAAAGCTCCTTTGGCGGAAAGACCGAACAGAACATCTGCCCCGATTGCGGCCTCTTCCAGGGTGCGGAAGTGGGTGTCGGCAGCAAAGAGCTCCTTGTAAGGATTCATACCCACGGTACGGCCCTTATAAATAACGCCTTTGGTATCGCACATAATCATGTTGTTCGGCTTCACACCAAGTGCAATAGCCAATTTAGCGCATGAGTTGGCCGATGCACCGGCTCCGTTGACGACAATACGGATATCTTCAATCTTTTTATCAACCAGATGCAGTGCATTAATAAGGGCTGCTGATGAAATAATGGCGGTGCCATGCTGATCATCGTGAAAGACCGGGATATTCATGGTTTTTTTGAGAGTTTCTTCTATGTAGAAACATTCCGGAGCCTTGATGTCCTCCAGGTTGATACCGCCAAAGGTCGGCTCCAACAGCTGACAGGCCTTGATGATCTCATCCGGATCCTCGGTGTCAAGCTCGATGTCAAAAACATCGATATCGGCAAAACGTTTAAAAAGGATTCCCTTGCCCTCCATGACCGGTTTACCGGCCAAAGCGCCAAGATTACCAAGTCCCAGTACTGCAGTGCCGTTGGAGACAACCGCGACAAGGTTGCCCTTTGCGGTGTACTTGTAGGCATCTTCAGGGTTTTTCTGGATCGCCAGGCAGGGTTCAGCAACGCCGGGAGAATAGGCCAGAGACAGGTCTGCTGCGGTCTGGCACGGTTTGGTGGATACAACTTCGATTTTGCCTTTACGGCCCATTGAGTGGTATTCGAGAGCCCCTAATTTTTTACTCATATCGATATTCCTCCTATCTTATAGTTGGTATGACGACATACCTGCTGCGTGTGGTTGTTTATGGTTTATAGATCTTGAGCAGCGCCTGTGCCATCTCGGCTGGACTCACTGCTACGCTGATACCGCACTCTTGCAGAATTGATACCTTTTCAGCCGCTGTGCCCTTGCCGCCGGAGATAATCGCACCGGCATGGCCCATACGTTTGCCCGGAGGGGCGGTTATGCCGGCGATGTAGGCTGCAACCGGTTTGGTCATATGCTGCTTGACAAAATATGCTGCTTCTTCTTCCGAAGATCCGCCGATTTCGCCGATCATGATGACCGCGTCGGTGTCCGGATCCGCTTCGAACAGTCGCAGTACATCGAGGTGATTGGTGCCGTTGACCGGGTCGCCGCCGATGCCGACGCAGGTGGACTGGCCGAGGCCGAGGCAGGTAAGCTGCCACACCGCTTCGTAGGTGAGCGTGCCGGAGCGGGAGACAACGCCGACCCGGCCGGGCTTATGGATGTAACCGGGCATAATGCCGATCTTGCATTCGCCGGGGGTAATGACACCGGGGCAGTTGGGGCCGATCAGGCGGGTGCGTTTGCCTTTCATGTACTGTTTGACCTTGACCATGTCGAGGACCGGAATGCCTTCGGTGATGCAGCAGACCAGTTCGATGCCGGCGTCAACCGCTTCCATGATTGAGTCAGCGGCAAATGGTGGTGGTACGTAAATGACTGAGGCGGTGGCGCCGGTCTGATTTACTGCATCAATAACCGTATCGAAAACAGGAAAACCATCTATGACGCTGCCACCCTTGCCGGGTGTTACGCCGCCGACCATCTGAGTGCCGTATTCGCGGGCGCCCTGGGCATGAAAGAGGCCGGTCGCGCCGGTAATCCCCTGGGTGATAACTTTGGTGTTTTTATTAATCAGAATACTCATTGCTTGGCTCCTTTCACGGCCTGGACAATTTTTTGCGCTGCGTCGGCCATGCCGTCGGCGGAAACAATATTTAAACCACTCTCGGCAAGAATTTCTTTGCCGCGTGCCACGTTAGTGCCTTCCAGGCGAACAACCAGTGGCACATTGAGGGAAACCTGCTTGGCAGCCTCGACAACGCCGGTGGCGATGATATCGCATTTCATGATGCCGCCGAAGATGTTAACCAGAATGCCTTCAACTTTGCTGTCGGAGAGGATAATCTTGAACGCCTCGGTGACGCGCTCAATGGTAGCGCCGCCGCCGACATCCAGAAAGTTGGCCGGATCGCCACTGTAATGCTTGATGATGTCCATGGTGGCCATGGCCAGACCCGCGCCGTTGACCAGGCAGCCGATGTTGCCGGAGAGCGATACGTAAGACAGGTCGTGCTGGGAGGCTTCAACTTCATTCGGATCTTCTTCGTCATAGTCCCGCATATCGCCGATCTTGTGGTGGCGGAAGATGGCGTTGTCGTCGAAGCCGAACTTGGCGTCAAGTGCAATCAGGTTGTTTTCGGCGGTGATAACCAGCGGATTAATCTCCAGCATGGAACAGTCACAGGCGATAAAGGTTTCATAAAGACCTTGTAGCACAGATACCGCTTTGCCTACCAGTTTCCCGCTCATGCCCAGGCTGAAGGCGATCTTGCGGCATTGAAAGGCGGTCAGGCCGACCAGCGGATCAACCGCTTCAGTGAAGATCTTTTCGGGAGTTTTCGCGGCAACCTCTTCGATGTCCATCCCGCCTTCGGTGGAAGCCATGACGGTAACTTTTGACGTGGCGCGGTCAACCAGCAGACTGACGTACAATTCATTGGCGATATTGCAGCCGTTTTCGACCAGCACCCGCGTAACCAGTTTACCTTCGGCACCGGTCTGGTGCGTACGGAGAGTCATGCCGAGCATTTCTCTGGCGATGGTACGCACTTCATCGGCCGTGCGTGCCAGTTTGACGCCGCCACCTTTGCCGCGGCCACCAGCGTGAATCTGTGCTTTAACAACCCACGGTCCCTCGCCGAGGCGCTTGGCCCACTCGCGTGCGCCGGCGCTGTTGTAACAGACGTGCCCGTCGGGGACCGGTACGCCGAATTTCCGTAAAATTGCTTTTGCCTGGTACTCATGAATGTTCATGTAGCTCTCCTTGATATAAAACTTAAATTTGAAGCGGTGTCTCGTCTAAATGATGTTGCATAATTTCACTGGAATAAATCCAGTAACCCGGGGGCGCTCTTAGCGCATGACCACGACCATGACCTTGACTTCATCATTCCCGAGCGAAGTCAGGCGATGCTTGAGGTTTGCGTCAAAATAAACACAGTCTCCACTGTGAAGGACAACACTCTCGTCATCAAGTAGCAGTTCGGCCGAACCACTTATGACAAAGAGAAATTCTTCACCATTGTGACTGTAGGTGTCTGTGTTGGTGACTTTTTGATTGAGAGTCAGGAGAAACGGATCCATCTTTTTGTTCTGTTTGCGAACGGACAATGATTCGTAAAAGTAGCCATGGTTGGTGCCATCCTTGGAAACAACCCGGGGAACGATGGTGCGTTCACTACCTCTGAGAACTTCGTATGGGCATTCTTCTTCATTTTCGATGAAAAAATGTCCGATCTTTACGCCGAAGAAATGGGCAATTTTGGAAAGTGTTGCGATGGGAGGGGAGACGTTGTTGTTTTCGATTTGTGAAATAAGTGCAGTGGAAAACCCTATTTCATTGGCGACATCCTGCAGCGTCATTTTATGTGCGCGACGGAGCTCTTTTATCTTAGCCCCTATATTGTATTCCGACATGCATTCCCTCTGT
>CAIRND010000495.1 GCA_903879825.1 uncultured Geobacteraceae bacterium | reverse complement strand
TTGTTAGTCCCCGTCCTTATGGAAAACCAGCTGTCCGCCGTTACCGCGATTAATTATATGGTAAAAGTAGTTATCCGCTAATGCTCTTGCTATTCTGGGTATCTCAATACCTTTCCCAATAATCAGCCTGTCCCCTTATTACCCGCCAAAATTCCGGCCGGCCGGAATTTTGATGTAACTATTCGATAAATAACAATTCACATCGAAAAAAGAGCCAAATAATTTTCAAGCCTGTTTTTGGCTATTTAATGATCAACACGCTGGTAATGCTGACTTTTGTTGTTTTATCAGTTTCATCCTCTGATATGCCATGCTTCGGAGTTGCGTCAGGGTAATAGTGAGTGAATCCATCTGCTCAACGGTCAGCTTGGTGATATCCAAAAGATCAAGCCGGTTGTAATACTGATCCACAAAGGTGATATCTATCGGTGCATCCGCCGGTTTCTGCTTGGCGGTCTGTTTTCGTAATTCACCTCTGGTCAGGCCGCTTTCCTTATACTTTTTGTAGAGCGCGGACATCTTTTCCGGTGTTTTCTGCCGTGCGATGAGCGCCAGGATACTCCGGTTTGTCTTGGGATCATTGCGGCAATCGTCCTTTACATCCGCAGGCAGCTTGTTGAGTGAGAGAATGTCGGAAAGGGTCGAATCGGATTTGCCCAGAACGCCCACCATATCGCTGAGATCATAGTCATGCACCTCCCGCAAACGCTCGATGGCCTCAGCCTCTTCAATTGCGGTCAGGTTCTCGCGAAGCAGGTTTTCGATAATGGAGATTTCCGCCGGTTCGCCGTCGGTGATGATGGCCGGGATGGTGTCGAGCCCGGCATTTTTGCTTGCCTGATAGCGCCGCTCGCCGGAGACGATGATAAACACCCCATCCACACCCACCCGCACGAGAATCGGCTGCAACACGCCATGGCTGATAATGGATGCCTGCAGCTCGCCCAACGCCTGCTCGTCAAAATACTTGCGCGGCTGCTCTGGGTCCGGCTGGACCTCAAAGATCTTCAAGCTGTAGAGCTTCCCTTTCTCATAGACAACCGCTTCTGTTGTTGCTGCCGTCGATTCTGCTGTAGCCATTTGCTTCCTCCTTTGACCGAGAGATGTTTCAAAACACCACGTGACAGGGGTGATCTGAACAAAGGGTTCTGTTGTGGGGCAGGTTTGGTGTTTAAATATGGCAATACGGGTAAAGCTTGATTGTTAAACACGAGCCGCTATGGTTCCCACTTAGATCAAAAACTTAAGTCAGTACCAAATGTTTTAATTTCTGGGATTTTAATCTTACTGAGGTGTTCTTTATGCTTAGAAATTTCCTTTTGTGTGTGTTCTACATGTTTTTTAAGGCTCCAAACGCCATAAAGGCTCAACGTATTACTAAATTCAGAACTCCTGTTTTCCCGGAATTTATGATGATACCATTTTATAAACCAACCGAAGAGTTGTCCCCGGATAGACAGTTTCTGTATCGTTGAGTTCCTTGCATAAATGAGTTACCGCTGCGTCATGAATCCGACTGGTCATGCTGTGCAGACTAACCGTCAAAGTACCCGCATCCTCGTTGGGAATCAGATCCGCCTCGGTGGTATAAATAGAGCGCAACAGTGCACGGGCATCATCGGTTCTCGCCAGTTTTTCTCCCAATGCGTTAGCCATTGCGGTTTCTGCCCGGTAAGCCACCATTTTGACAGTATCTATCAGATGCTTACTGCTGACGTTTAGGCGTTCAAAGCGGGCGCTTTCTGGTAATTCCCCAAACGTGATGTGCCGTTTGACTCTCTTGCGTTGCTCCTTGAGTGGAGTCAGTTCTTCCCGTAGATGTTCTACTGCAGCCCGAAGTTCTCCCTTTTGTGACTCATACCTCTTAACCTTGTCCGGTTCAATATCACCTTCCAGGCCAAGGCTACCAAACTCTGCCGCCAGTCTACTCAACTTTGCGGCCTTCTTTCGGATCTCTCCATCGAGACGTCGATATTCCGGGTTTATGACCGTGGTGGTGTCGGGAACTTTTTCGGTTCCATAGCTGATAAGCTTATCTAATCCATAGTGCTGTCGCATGTATGCAAAGAAGTTTTCTTGACACCATCTGGCGAACATTGTGGCCGACAATTGTGCCATTTCACCACGGTAGACTGTGGTTACGATGGATGTCTGATGACCGGTGACGGTGAGGCGTCTAAATTCTCTGACCCAGGTGACACCACCCAACAACACTCCTCGTTCGGCGAGAAGCATCGTGGTTACTTCACCACCAACCAGGCGAACTTTATGGGGAGTAAACTCTGCAGCTGGCCAGTCATCGCCGGGACGTTTCCGATACGTCATGGCGGCAATTCTTTGCTGCCACAAGCGAGTCATCAGATCCGGACTGTATCCTTCACGGTCAAACACTACTGTAAAGCGGTGCAGGAAGGGATCAGCGACCAGAGCCTCGGCACTGGGTTGCCCCGGAATATCTTGCGACAGTCGCGGAATAATGTCCGCCTCCAGCACCTTGATTAATCCAGGGTCAACATCTTGATGCACGACGAAGAATGGCTGGCCATCCATGGCGTTGACCCAGTATTCAACGGCCGCTCTTAAACAAAGCCGTTGGCGAGAGACAAAGTGCTTGGGCAATTTTGTCTGTTCTCCATGATAGACACGGACATGTCCGTCAACGTAACAAACCTGCGCCTGTTCCGGTGCTTCGTTCATCCAGTCTCTGCAGAGATCAGCGCTCCACGGCATAGGCTGACCATGTTCGGCCAAATGTTTCACCTTTGCCCGCAACGTGCGTACTTCGGGTACCCTATCAAAACCCAGCAACTTGCCCCATTCGCCGGGTGCCTCATAGCGCAATTTTTCAATACTCTTGATCCGCGCCAGTGCCATAAATCCCAAGAGCAAAAAGATACTGAACAGGCTGTAATAGCCGCGCGGCAGGCTAAAGTGCCGATCGGTATGGCGCAGTAATCCCACCGCCAACAGCGCAGGCAACGCCAGCAAAACACCTCCGCCTACAACATCCAGCGATGGAACAAACTCGGGAGCGATTCCCTCTTCCACTCCCAGACCAACGCTCACAGCCAAACGGGCCATGACGTTGGTCGCAGCTACCCCATTTCACCATCACTGTCGCTTGCGCTCCGCTCACTCTTACTCGTCGCTTCCCGGTTATTGCCCCGATTCGGCGGAATGGAAGGACGATGAAGACGACCGTACGATATAGCTTTGCGTATCGTATCTGCTTTTTGCCCCAATTGCTGAGCCACTGCACTTGGCGGCAGACCCTGATCGAGCATGCTTTGGGCATCACTCAGTACTGATTCTGTTAGTACGCCGGGACCACGATTCTTCTTGGGCTCAAAGAATCCTGGTGCTCCTTTTTTCCGGAATAGCTTCACTGCACGCTTTAGTAGTTGAGCGTTTAATCCGAACGCCGATACTATTTCAGACTGCTTCGCCATATCCAGCACGTAAAACTGGCTTACTATCATCTTGAATGAGGCAATATCAGTTTCCGAGTGTTGGAACACCGGCATGGTCGCGCTGAAATAGGTCACCACACCATCTTCTTTTTTGAAAGCAAGTTTATCGTTAATCTCGGTTACACCAGCGGGGAAAATCGGCAGCATCATCTGTGGCATGACAACCTCCTGACTCTAAAAATGATCTATCAGGTGACATATCAAAATCCGAGCATACTCGCCAGAAAATATATTGATACGTGCCAATTGCTACTGCTAATTATTTAATATTCAATATGTTTTAGTAAAGAGCTCACTTCTAAACGCATGAGAGGAGATCAGGAGTTCTGAAATTGGTTGTGTTGCTCATTCATTATTATGATGAACGGGAGAAAGATTTTTATGTAGCCGCAAAAAGAAGAACAGAGTGGCCTGTACGCCGTGTCAGCATCTGCTACCCCACAGGTGAAAAACATTGCAAAACCCTCGATCTTGTTGAGAGTCCCAATTATCATTCCATCGTTGGAGTAAATTTCTTTCATCAGTCCGCTGATGTCGTTAGTTTTACACTGAATATTGCACCCGTCTTCAACGACTTCCGCCCTTGATAAAATCGGGAATTTATTCTGGTCTTTTAATTTAAGGAATTTCGATATTTCTGGAATAATTTTGTCAGCAAAATAGGTGGCTTGCTCTACTGCGATTTTCAGAGATTCGCGTCTCGCATGAATTTCTGATATTTTCTTTGATAGTATTATTTGATCTGCAGCCGTTTTAACTTGGTCGCTTCCTATTTTTAGCTGACCGAGCATTTTCCACGCAAAAAAGA